>NZ_JAENWL010000091.1 GCF_016650095.1 Clostridium sp.
AAATGAACCACAAAGATGTGCTGATTGCAGAAGAGCAAGAAAACAACAAAATAATAACTCATCTTACGGAAGATAGTTAAATAAGTATTATATACCCTATAGACACAAGTCTTATAGGGTTTTTTTATTGTGTAGAAAACTATTATAATGAAGTTAAAAACAAAATAAAAACCATTATATATAAGAGCACTAGATGTAATGCTGCTACGCATTACGAATCTAGTGCTCTTATATTTTTATATCATTTTTAAATTGTATCTAAATCATTATTTGTTATGTGATAATTTAGAACGTTTAGTAAATTTATCATTATTTGCATCTATTTTTACACCGTTTTCAATACCTATATCGCTACCACTTTGAGGAAACATTTTTCTGAGTTCAGCATTAGTTTTTTTATCAGTTTTCATGTGACTTTTATTGTTGTCCATAATCGGTCCTCCTTTTACGTTGCTTTATAAGTTATCTTTAAAAAAAACTAATTAGTATAGTAGTTTTAAAAAGATGCCTATTACTAATATAACCCTAATAGGATAAAAATATTTGCATGAATAATTTACAATAAATGTTAAAAATTTTTCTGTTTTTATAATTATAAAATGAGTAATTATGCAAATACTCTGCTTTGGTGAAATATTGGAGTATGTGTATAGTTAAAATTAACATAGAATAAATAAAAGTGGATATTTTAGATAAAATAAGAGAAACTATAATATAGAAATATATAGAAATCAGAGCTTAAGTATCAATTTATAATTTTAAAAGTTTTAGCTATGAGAAAAGGAAGTGGTGATTGCAATGGAGAATGGAGATCTAAATGGAAATATAGAATTAATTAGAAATGAGTTAGGCGTTAATAGTCCTATGGTGGTAAAACATTTTTATATTGGGGTGGATCAGCCTTTAGAAGCTGCAATTATCTATGTCAATGGAATTACAAACAAGGATATTATCGATAGAGATATATTGAATCCTCTGATGATTCATATACGGGAAAATTTAAATGGTAAGGCTAATATAGGAGATTATCTTTCTAAAAGATACATTTCGATGAGCAATACATTGATAGAAGATGATTTAGATGAAGTGATTAATCATCTTAAAAGAGGGAAAACTGCTGTACTAATAAATGGAGCTTTAGAAGTAATAATAGCGGACACTACAGGTGGACAACAGCGGGCTATTATGGAACCTATGAATGAAACCGCATCAAGAGGTCCAAGAGATGGTTTCGTAGAGAATTTAGAAGTAAATCTTAGTCTTGTTCGAAGAAAAGTTAAGGATAAACATCTCACTATTGAGTTACTTAATTTAGGGAGTAGAACGCAGAATGATGTGGCATTAGTTTATATTAGTGATGTAGTGGATAATCAAGTAGTGGAAGAAATAAGAAAGAGATTAGAAGCTGTTAATGTAGATGCTATACTTTCAACTGGAGCACTTGATCAATATATTGAGTCCTATCCTTATACGGTTTTCCCACAAGCCGATAGTACAGAAAGGCCAGATAGAGCTATTGCAAATATGGTAGAAGGAAGGATACTTGTTTTTTTAGAGGGAACGCCAATGGTACTTATATACCCAGTAACGTTTATGCAATTCTTCCAGGCTGTGGAGGATTATACACAAAGAACCATAATATCCTCTTTTGTAAGATTTCTTAGGATTCTGGCGGCTTGCATTGTTATTACCCTACCTTCTATTTATTTAACACTAATAAAGTTTAATGTAGAACTGATACCAATAAAATTTGTAACCCCCATTGTGCAGTCAAGGATAGGTATTGCATTAACTCCTTTTTTAGAGATTATGGCAATGGAATTAGTTGTGGAGTTTTTGAGAGAGGGTGGCTTAAGACTACCAACTAAGATAGCGCAAACATTAAGTTTAGTAGGCGGTATTATTATAGGGGATACGGCAATTCAATCTAAAATGGTTAGTCCTACTACTTTACTTATAGTAGGAATTACTGTAATCACTACCTTCTTAATTCCAAATTATGATATGTCTCTTTCTATTCGAATGATACGGTTTCCAATGCTGATACTAGCAAACATTATGGGCATATTTGGAATAGCTGTAGGGTGGTTTTTAATTTTAGTTCATCTTTCATCTTTAGATAGTCTAGGTGTACCATATTTTGAGTTTCATAAAAGTGATATGAAGGATACATTTATTAGAGCACCATTATGGAAGATGAACAAGCGGCCAGAGGGAATTCCTAATGCAAACCCAATAAGGCAGACAAATTTTAGAAATAAGTTTAAGAAAAAAGGTAGTGAATAAAATGGAGGGAAGCTCTAATAAAAATAAAATTTACTTATCGGTAAGTCAGTTTGCTTTTATTATCTTCGGTATCATTGTTGGAGTTGGTATTTTATCACTTCCTAATGGTGTAGTAAAATCGGCTCATCAGGATGGTTGGATTTCCTCAATAATAGGTGGGATATATCCATTGTATGTCGTAATCATAGGCAGTTATATAGGCAAAAAGTTTCCTAAAGATAGTATATTAATTTTAAGTAAAAAGTATTTTGGGAAAATAATTGGAAGTATCTTTAATTTAATATTTGCGACTTATTTTATTTTTATGGCATCAATGATTGCAAGTTACTATAGCAACTTAATGCGAAACTATATGATGGGATTTTTAACTTCTTTTAAACTCCTAGCTATCCTGTTTATTTGCATTATTTATACTGCTTCGAGAGGGTTAAAAGTAATAGGAATGATAAGTGAACTTTGCTTTTTTCTCACGATACCTCTACTTTTAACACCTGTAATGGCCATAAAATATTCGAGTATTACAAATGTTTGTCCTGTATTTGGTTCTGGCGTTAGTTCAATATTAAAGGGAGCTTTGAAATCAGTGTTTGCTTACTCAGGAGCGGAAATAATTTTATTGATTTACCCTTTTATGGAAGAGAAAAAGAAGATGCTAGTCGCGTCGTTAATGAGTATAACTGCAATTATAGTTATTTACGCTTGGTGTGTTTTTATAACCACATATTATTTAGGACCAGACATTGTTACCAAAAATATTTGGTCATTTTTGGTAGTGACAGAAAGTGTAAGCATATCAGCAATTAATAATTATAGATACATTTTTATGTATGTGTGGAGCATAATAGCATTTAAGACTATGAGCATTAACGGTTATGCAAGTATATATATTATAAAAGATTTTGCATATAAAATAGAGAAGAAAAAGATTTACTTTGTAATGTTTCCTGTACTTTTATATTTAGCCTTTAGTTATGGAAATGAAATAAGTAGGCAAAACATAAGCAATAGTATTTTGCCGTGGTATATCATATTTAATTTATTATATATGACTGTTATTGCTATATTTATATTTTTTAAGGGAGGAGGTAAGTCTTGAATAAGAAAAAATACTTAATTATAATCATTGGTATACTAATTTATGTATTTATTATGATTGGGCAAGAAAGGGTTCCTATTGAAGAAGTAGTGACTATTAACGGCATAGGCTATGATATAGTGAGAAAAGGTAAAGATACCATTGAATATAGCGTGCCAATTAATACGAATGTTTATAAAGCAAATGGTGAGCAAGTGAATTTGTTATTTAAAGAGCAGGGCGAAAATTTAGGCGAAATAATTCAAAAGAGACAAGAGAAGATGGATAAAAAGTTTCTCCAAGGGCAAGAAAGAGTAGTTTTGATTAGCGAGGATTATGCAAGATATGGTTTAAAAACTTTGGTAGAGGATAGATTTAGAAATCCAGAAACAAATGATATGGCTTATATGGCAGTATGTAAAGGAGAAGCAGAGGATTACTTAAAATATCAGAAAAAAGGGTATAGTAATTCTTCGGAGTATATAGGAGGGCTTATAGAATATAATAGCAAATACAGTTTTTTCTCTAACAACTACAAGGAACTAGATGCATATGTCAGGATTGGAGCTGAGGGTAGAAGTCTGGTACTTCCTTATATACAGATAACAGAGGAAGGAATAGAAATAGCCGGTATGGCTATTTTTTTAAAAGATAAAATGGTAGGAGTTGTTGATGCACAAAAATCTAAGATACTTTGTATGTTAAAAAATGATAGTGCGAACGGGATATTATCATTGCAAAATAATTCAAAAGAGTATATTGATTTTAATGCAAAGGTTGGAAAAAGAAAGGTGAAATGCTATAAGCAAGGAGATAAATATAGTTTTATTATTGATGTGACATTCATAGGTACGGTTGTTAATAATGAAATGTATATTGGTATGATGGATGATATAAACAAAACAAAAAAATTTGAAAAAGATATGGAAAAGAGTATAGAAAAAGAGTGTGATGATTTTATAAAAGTAATGAAGAATGATTACAAGATAGATTGCCTTGGACTTGGAAGAGAAGCTGCTGCTAAGTTTGGAAGGCAGAAACTTATTGATTGGGATGAGGTGGTTTCCAGTGCAGATATTAAAGTAAATGTAAAGGTTAAGGTAGACTTACAGGGTAGAGGAGATTATTAGGCATGCAGATAGAAAAGAAAAATCTACTAACTCCAAATGAGGTTGTTTTTATATTAATGGGAATTATAATTGATGTAACAGTAGCAGGTTTACCTAATGATGTAATGGTTGCAAAACAGGATGGGTGGATTTCTGCATTAATAGGGGGAATATATCCACTATATATAGCGCTTTTAGCCATATATGTAAGCGGGGAATTTCCGAAGGAGAATATTTTAGCGCTTAGTAAAAAATATTTTGGTAAGGCAATTGGAACCATACTAAATTTTCTTTTTTTGATAAGTTTTTTCAGTTATTTTCCGCCCTTAATTTCAACAATTGCAATAATTATAAGAACGGAAGCGGTACCTAGTTTAACTCCAATGAAAATTTATCTAGTTTTATTTTTAGCAGGAGTGTATTTAGCCAATAAAGGAATTAAAGTACTGGGAAGGATATGTACTATCACATTTATGCTGTTGCTTGCAATCATAATTCCTACTATTTCTATTTTAAGTCAAGGAAGTTATTTAAATGTAAGTCCTATATTTGGATCTGGAATTGTAAATATTTTAAAAGGAAGTCTGAAATGTGGTTACGATTACTCATTATTGGAACTTATATTCTTAATTTATCCCTTTATAAATGATAGCAGTAAGATAAAGAGCTCAGTTTTAAAAGCCGCAGGATTTACTACTATTCTATACGGTTGGATTGCTTTTATAAGTATATATTATATGGGAAAAGATATAATCCCTAAAACGGTATGGAGTTTTTTTACAGTAACTGTGGCAGTAAAGGTTGAAATAATAACAAATTTTAGATATATTTTTATATATTGCTGGTTAATTATAGCGATTAAATCTGTAGCCATTTTTAATTATGTGTGTGTGTTTATTTTAGAGGATATAAAAAAAATAAAAAATAAAAAGATAATATATTTAGTTTTGGCTAGTGTGGTTATAATCCTTGCAGAGATTTATTATGGAGATAAGCTAGCAATTGATGAGATTTCAAAATATACCTCACCAATAAGTACTATATACAATTTAATATATATAACCCTCATTGCCAGTTTAATATGGATAAAAAAAGGAAGGGCAAAATGAAAAAAAATATGAATAAAATATTTGTTGTGGTTTTATGCAGTGTAGTTATTGTGGCGTTTTCTAGAGGCGAAAAGATGAATTTAATTAGCATGGAAAATTTGGGTATTGCGGTGGGAATGGGAATCGGCATAAATAAAGACGTTGGAGGAAATATAATCTATAGAGTTACTTCCATTACTAATTCATATAAGGAAGATTCCAGTGTTGAAACCATAGTGAGTACTGGAGTAGGTAGTACCATCGGTAAAACAAGAGAAGATAGACAAAAAAAATCAGGATTAGAATTCTTTTTAGGACTCACAAAAATTTCTTTAGCAGATGAAGAATATGCTAAATATGGGTTAAGGACTTTAATGGAAGTTAATTTTAAAAATCCTGTGGCTAATGATAATGTATTTTTCCTGATGTGCAAAGGTAAACATGAAGAATATTTTAACTATAAGACACCGGGCTATGATAATTCAGCAGATTATATAAGTGATATGATTAAAAATTCTGCAAACTATAATTTTTTCAGAGAAGACTACACGTTTCAAAATGCAGCATTAGCATTAGATGCAGAGGGTAAAAATATAGTTAGTCCCTTTATTGAAATGGTGGAAGATGAAATTAAGATAAATGGAATGGCAGTTTTTAATAAGGATAAACTAGGCGTTATTTTGGATATGAAGGAAACAAGAATAATGAATATGTTACGTGAAAATAAGGTAAGGGGCATACTAACCATACAAAAGAATTCAGAGAAGTATATAAACTACCAAGCGGAATCTAAAAGAAAAATTTCATGTAAAAAAACAGGGGATAAATATACTTTTACTATTGACCTAAATCTAGATGGAGAAATTATTAACAATGAATTATATAAGGACATAACAACTGACATAGAGGTAACCAATAAATTTGAAGATGACATGGAGAGGCAAGTGAAGGGTATATGCAATGAATTTTTGGATAAGATGAAAAAGGAATATAAGCTAGACTTATTGCAACTAGGATGGGTGGCAGCAGCTAAATATGGAAGAGACACAGGAGCCGATTGGAATGAGATTGTTTCTAACTCTGATATTGTAGTGAATGTAAAGGTACATGTTGATAAATTAGGAAGAGGACAGTATTGAATAGTGGATAAATAAGGGAGAATAGAAGGCTTAATGATTAATAATCATTAAGTACAGGATAGGAATGCATGAGAGGATACCTTATGAAAAAGAAAAAAATGATAATTATGGTTTTAATGGTGCTAATAGTTTTTATTTATGTAGGAAAATTGCAAGTAAGTCCTATGGAGGAGTTAAATATAATAGCAGGCATTGGATTTGATATTAACAAAAAATCAAGTACTAATGTAGAATATGGCGTTGCGTTTTCTATATATGATTTTAATAAGAAGGGAAAAAATGGTGTAAGAAGCACTAATATAAAGGCAATTAAGGCGGGAAAAACTAGAGAGCAAGGCAGTGATGTTATAAAGACAGAGTCAAATACAATTGGAGACACAAGGGAAAAAAGACAATTAGTTTCCAGTAAACCTTATACAATTGGTACTGAAAGAATATTAATATTAGGGGAAGAACAAGCATTTTATGGGATATTAAATATAATAAATATACTCTTTTCCAATCCTAAAATTAATGATACCAATATATTTATAGTATGTAAAGGAAAGGCAGAAGATATATTAAGATTTAAGGTAAAAGGATATCCTAGTTCTTCAGATTATATGGAAGGTATGGTTAAACATGCTACAAACTATAATTTTTTATCTTCAGAATATGGCTTATTGAATATATATGTAAAATTGGATTCAGAAGGAGAGAATTTAGTACTTCCTTACCTTGAAATAATAGATGAAAATATCTCTTTTACAGGTATGGCATTATTTAAAGGAAATAAAATGGCTTACGTATTGCCTATGGACGAAAGTAAAATTATGAATATGCTTAGAGAAAAAAAAGGGAAAGGGATACTAAGTCTGCAGGATGGTTCAGATAAGTATTTAAATTACGACGCAATGGTTAAAAGAAAGGTGAAATGTAATAAGACAGAAGGGAAATACGAATTCATCATTGACCTAAGTTTTCAAGGAGACATCATAGAGAACACACTATACAAAGATATTAATAAAGAAAGTGAAAGCGAGTTTGAAACACTCATGGCGAAAAAAATAGAGAAAATGTGTAATGAATTTTTGGAGAAAGTTAAAAATGTTTATAGAATAGATTGCTTAAATCTAGGGATGTGTGCTGCGGCCAAATATGGCAGAGAAACAGGGATAGATTGGAATGAAGAGGTAAGTAACGCAGATATTAAAGTAAATGTAGTGGTGAAAATTGATAAAATTGGAACAGGACAGTATTAAATGAGTATGGGGAGTAAATAAGATGGTTAAGGGAAAAGGCAACCTGCTAGAAGAGAGTGAAGCTATAGCATTGGTAGTGGGATTTATAATCGGAACAGCTATTCTATCATTACCCAATGCTATGGTACAGGATGCAAAACAGGATGGATGGATAGCGGTATTGGTTGGTAGTCTTCATCCTCTATATTTAGCATTGCTTGCTATATATTATGCAAAAAAACATCCTAATCAGGACATTTTGATTTTAAGTAACATATACTTAGGAAGAGTCCTGGGAACCATTTGCAAGATTTTATTAATGGTTAATTTTGGTATATTTACAATTAATGCCATTGTTAGTTTGAGTAATATTTTTAGATCATTCATAACCCCCTTTTTATCACCAATAAAGATTTTTGTTCCGGCCTTATTAGTAGCCATCTATTTAAGTGATAAAGGGATAAAAGTATTGGGCAAAATCAATAAAATTTCACTATATGTTATAGCTGTTTTAGCATTAGCATTAATACCAACATTAACAAGTGGTAATTATCTGAACCTATTACCTGTATTCGGAACAGGGGTTAAAAATATTTTAAGCAGTAGTGTTGGATCAGCATTAGCGTATGGTGGAATGGAAGCAATATTTTTATTTTATCCACTTTTAAGAGGAAAAGGTAAGGTAAAAAAGGTAGCGTTAAAAGCTGTATTTATTATTACTGCTATTTATATTTGGGTTACTTTTATATGTATATATAATTTAGGATATAAGGTTACGTCTATAGCGTTATGGCCAGTGTTGCTAGTGACAGCATCTGTAAATATACCTTTTCTAAATGATTTTCGGTTTTTGTTTATGTTTTTATGGAGCATAGTAATGTTTAAGATCATAGCAAATGCGCATTATGCATTTACATATATTCTTAGTGATGTATTAAAAATAAAAGATAAAAAGAAGACTTATTGGATTACATTTCCAATTATGCTTTCTTTATGTTTGATAGTTAAAAATGAAGTGCAAAGAAGAGCGATACTTGGTTATATAGTTCCTAAAATAACTTTGTTTATTCTTGCATACATAACTATTATTGGTGTATTGATATTTATAAAAGATAAAAGGAGAAAGTAAACTACACTATTTAATATTATATAATAATATATTATTTAAGTTTAATAAATTTTATTAAATCAGCATAAGAAACATTCGCATGGAAAATTACTAAAAGTGGTAGAAGTATTTTTTCGCTTATTATATAATATAAATATATATAAAATGTAATAACTCATAATGATTATTGAATTTATATACTCAAAAAATAATTTAGAAGGAAGTGACTTAATATGCCTTTTAATGTATATGATAGAAACAAAAAATATCTAGGATTTATTCAATCTGCATATCCGCAATATACAAATGTATTTATGGTTGCTAGTACAGATATTATGCTTACGGATAAGGATTTTCAGATAAATAATATAAAATCTGAGTTAGCTGGATTTCTAGGATGCAGAAGCATTTTAGGGAAAATTAATGAAACAAGATTAAGCAAAAGTATAGATAACATAATAATTAAAGAGTTTAGCAAATTTAAAGATAATAATTATAATGAATTATTAAAACTTGTATATCTTAGAATATTACGTTATGAAGAAAATTTTCATTGTAAAACAATTAAAAATGAACAAATAAATGGATATTTCCTATTGGATATTAATAATGTTGTAATTGAAAATGATTCTATAATTATAGATGAGGAGATAGATTATATTAGCAATGAAAAATTAGAAAACCGAATACCAATGGTTGGGAAGATTATTGACTATCCTAAAATACAAATTGATAGTATGTCCTCAGGACAAGGATTGCTACTAGGTGCAGATCTTGCTGATTTATCAGGAAGAAACCATATTCATAAGACAAAATTAAAAATAAAATCAGGGAATTTCGCTTATGAACTTAATTTACCTGTAGAATTATACTTAAGAAAAGGTGATATAATTCAAATATATGTAGATAGAAGAGTAATTAAAAGAGTATTTTGCGATGGTATAATATATGATTTTTAATATTTTATAGAAATAAATAAAAACTAGATTGGAGAAATGAATATGTATATTAATGAAACAAAACTAAAAGTAAGATATATAGAGACAGATAAAATGGGAATTGTGCATCATGCACATTATTATTCTTGGTTTGGGGTTGGAAGAACAGAGTATATAGCAGAAATAGGAATGACATATAAAGAAATGGAAGAAAACAACATTATGTTACCAGTGGTAGAGAGTTCTTGCAAGTACATAGAGGGGGCAAAATTTGATGATATCCTCATAATTCAGACATTTATTAAAGTACTAACTGCGGCTAAGGTAATATTTAATTATAATGTGGTTAGAGAAAATGATAAGAAAATATTGGCTAAAGGTAGTACAACTCAAGCTTTCGTTAATGAAGAATTTAGAGTTGTAAATCTTAAAAAAACCAATCTAGAGATGTGGAGTAGGTTTCAGAAATTATTTCAACAGTAGTACAAGCTATGTTGGAATAAGGAAATTTCAATTAACGAGGAGATAAAAAATGATTTTTGAAGCTTTAAGTTATATTGGTGAAAAATTAAATGATGATGGAGTTGTATGGGCTGTAGGCGCATCTATCGTATTGCATCATTATGCTCTTATAGACAATCCTAATGATATCGATATTTTAGTAGATTTAAATGATATTGACAAAGTAGATAAAATTCTAAAAAGTATTGGAGAAAATAAAATCAAGGAAAAGTCAGATACATATTCTACAAAGTACTTTTACGAATATGTTGTCCATGGCGTTGATATTGATGTTATGGCAGGACTTGCCATAAATTATAATAATGGAATATTTGAATACATCTTTGATCATACTTCAATTTCAGAATTTAAAGAAATTAATGGAGTAAATATACCATTAAC
>NZ_JAENWL010000365.1 GCF_016650095.1 Clostridium sp.
AGCATTGATATAGTGGATATAAGATTAGAAGCCATTGAGAATAACAATATAGATAATGAAAAAATTAATGAAACTAAACCAAAGGAATTTAAAAGTTTAATAAAGGTTGAAAATGAATACATAAATGAAGTCATAGCTTATTGCAATGGAAATCTAAGTGAAGCTTCTAAAGTATTAAAAATAAATAGAACAACATTATGGAGAAAAAGAAACAATGATGCTTAATGCAACATTGTTTCTTTTTGCAACAGGACTTTTGATGCATTATAAAACGTTTACGGAGCGAATCCTTCTAAATGCTATAAGAAGGATTTGGCATGGCAATTGCTTATTAAGTAATTAAGAATTTATTTAGGAGGGCTAGGTATGTTAAAATTTGCAGTCATTGCTAATGAAAATGATAATGTAGCTACAGCGGTAAAAGATTTAAGTAGTAAAGAAAAAATACTTATCGATATATTTGGTAAAGGCATTGAGGTAATACTTAATTCAGATGTCCCTTTTGGACATAAGTTTGCTATAAGAGATATAGATAAAGGTCAACAAATAATAAAGTATAAGGAGTCTATAGGGCTAGCTACTCAGCACATAAAAGTTGGGGATTATGTGCATGTGCATAATGTTATAAGTGAAAGAGGCCGTGGAGACTTGGAGGTAGCAAAATAATGAAGTTATATGGATATAGAAGAGAAAATGGGAAAGTTGGAATAAGAAATCATATATTAATACTTCCTGCATCTGTTTGTGCCAGCGAGGTTGCAGCAAGAATTGCAAGCCATGTTAATGGAGCCATATCATTACCAAATCAACATGGATGCTGTGAGCTTGGTGCTGATTTAGATCTCACAATTTCAACATTAGAGGCATTGGGGAAAAACCCTAATGTAGCAGCAGTATTAGTAGTTGGTCTGGGGTGTGAGGGTGTACCAACAAAAGAAGTTGCAGAAAATATAAAAGCCACAGGTAAGAGAGTTGAATATTTAATTATACAAGAATGTGGTGGAACTATAAAGACTGAAGCGCAAGGAATTAGGATTGCAGCTGAAATGGCTAGAGAGTTATCTAAGGTAAATAAAGAAGAAATAGATATATCTGAAATAACTTTAGCAATAGAATGTGGTGGGTCGGATACTACATCAGGTCTTGCTGCAAATCCTGCCGTGGGATATGCATCGGATAAATTAGTTTCATTAAATGGAACATCTATATTTTCAGAAACTACAGAATTTATTGGGGCTGAGCATATATTAGCAAAACGAGCAGTGACTAAAGAAATAGGACAAGATATAATAAATATTGTTGAAAACTGTGAGAAAAAAGCTAAATCAATGGGTGTGGATATGAGAGGTGGACAGCCTACTCCAGGTAATATCCAAGGAGGGTTAACCACTATAGAAGAAAAATCACTGGGATGTATTTATAAAGGTGGGACTGCTCCTATAAATGGAGTTTTAGATTATGCCGAAATACCAAAATCCAAAGGATTATATATAATGGATACACCTGGACAGGACATTGAGTCAATGACTGGTATGGTAGCAGGGGGAGCTCAACTAGTTGTATTTACCACAGGAAGAGGAACCCCAACAGGAAATCCACTGGCGCCAGTAATAAAAGTATGTGGAAATCCACAAGTGTTTAAGAATATGGAAGATAACATGGATATAAATGCCGGAACTATAATTGAAGGATTAAATACAGTGCAAGAGGTAGGAGAAGAGATTTTCAATGAAATGGTGGAAGTAATCAACGGTAAACAGACGAAGGCAGAGTCACTCAATCATAGAGAATTTGGTATATTAAGACTAATGTCATCATTCTAAGGTGGAAATTACTGCTAATTTAATAGCAGATAATTCAAATATAAAACTATTAAAATATATTAATTAGGGGGAGTAGTAATATGCAAATTAAAAGAACTATTGATAAAATACCAGGGGGGTTAATGGTAATACCTTTATTATTAGGTGCTACTATAAATACTTTTTTTCCAAATGTGTTAATGATAGGTGGATTCACTACTGCAATGTTTAAGACAGGAGCACTATCAATTTTAGGTGTGTTTTTATTTTGTATGGGGTCTCAAATGAGTCCAAAGGTAGCACCAAAATCTCTTAAGAAAGGTCTCATTCTTACAATAACTAAATATGCAATTGGCGTAATAATAGGGCTTGGTGTAGGAAAAATATTTGGACCAGCGGGACTTTTAGGATTAACACCTTTGGCTATTATAGCAGCCATGACTAATTCTAACGGTGGACTTTATGTAGCACTGGCAGGGGAATATGGAGATGAGACAGATGTAGGGGCTGTATCAGTTCTTTCATTAAATGATGGACCGTTTTTCACAATGGTGGCGCTGGGTGCATCTGGCCTTGCAACAATTCCAATTATGGCATTTGTAGCTGTTATAGTTCCTATTGGCCTGGGCATGATTCTTGGAAATGCGGATGAGGAAATGCGTAAGTTCTTAGCTGGTGGAGAAAAATTACTTATTCCGTTCTTTGCTTTTCCTTTAGGAGCCGGAATGAATCTAGCCAATATTTTCAAAGCAGGGGGATCAGGTATATTGCTTGGAGTTTTAGTTGCGACATTAACAGGTTTTGGTGGATATTATGCATTAAAGTTATTTGGAGAGAAAAATTGCATAGCAGGGCTTGCAGAGGGATCTACAGCAGGTAACTCAGTAGGAACACCAGCCGCAATAGCAGCGGTGACCACAGGATTTGCACCACTGGTAGTAGCAACTGCTACAGCTCAGGTAGCGGCAGCTTGTATTGTATCTGCATTTTTATGTCCAGCAATAGTGGTTTATATGTCTAAACGTTTAAAGAAAAAGCAAGCAATTGAATTACAGCAGAGTAAGGTTTCTGTGAGTTAACTTTAAAAGAGGTGCAAGACATGGATAAATTTTTAATTATAGCAGATGATTTTACAGGAGCAAACGATACAGGAGTACAATTAAGAAAAAGAGGAATAAAGACTGATGTAATGTTTGAATTTACAAATATAGAAGATAAAGAAAAATCCTATGTAATTGATACCGAATCTAGAGGGCAAAGTCAGGAAGAAGCTTATAAAAATGTAGAATTAAAAATTAAAAATGCTTTTAAAAATGATTTTAATTATGTTTTTAAAAAGGTGGATTCTACGCTAAGGGGAAATATTGCTTCTGAAATCAAGGCAGTAGATAAATATTATAATGCTGACTTTATAATATTTGCACCTGCATACCCAGATAGTAGAAGAACAACTATAGATGGGATCCAAAAGATAAATGGGAGTCCAATTACTGAAACTGAAATAGCTAAGGATCCTATTAAACCAGTAGAAATAGATAATATAAATTTGTTGCTTAAAGAAGAATTTGATGAAGAAGTTACTCATGTGTATTTGAAGGAAATAAGAGAAAACAAGATGGATTTATCTAAGGGGAGAATATTTACCTTTGATTCAGAGACAAATGAAGATTTAATAGCAATAGTTAGGGAAATTATAGCTCACAGTAAAAAAGTACTGTGGGTGGGGTCAGCGGGCCTTGCTGATAGCATACTAAAAGTTAAGATGCCCACGAAACCCTCTATAGCAGTAATTGGAAGCATAAGCGAAGTTTCGAGAAAGCAACTTCATTATGCCAAGTCCAAAGGCATCAATATAATAAATGTTGATATTGAAAGTGTTTTAAAAAGCAAGGACACAGTGAAAATAGTAGAAGATGCACTAGAGAAAATAAATAAAGGGCTGGATGTTATCATTGC
>NZ_JAENWL010000128.1 GCF_016650095.1 Clostridium sp.
AAGACTACTCGTTAAAGTAGCCCTAATCGTATATATTCTATTTGGAAATTTCTTTTTCCTTAATCATTGCAGCCGCTTCTACTTTTGAATAACGGATATAATCAAGATCCCACTGTTTATATTTTACATCATTCCTATGATCCTTTAAAGTATAATTTTCTTTTAGAAATTCTCCCAAATTCAAAGTAACCTTTTTAGCTCCAATAACATTTAGGTGACCCAAATTAAACATATCTGCTTTATAGTTAAATCCTATTTCATCAATCATGTTGCAATAATTAATAAAAGGAATATTATTATTTTTTGAAATCTCTGCCACTTTATTAAACATTTTGGCAGGTTCTTGCTCCCAACTCTTTAAATTAGCAGTCCCATTATAATCATAAGGGACATTGGTAAATACTAATTTAAAACCTTCTTTTTTAGATAAATCAATAATTTTGTTCAGATATTCTTCTGCCTTAGGTTGAAGGTCTCCAATTTCTGTTGTTGAAGTATCTGCGGCTGAAGTATTCTCTTTTTCAAAGGAAGTACGACCAGCATCAAATCCCTTTTGATAATATGTATCTAAAGGCTCAAAATTAAAATCATTTTCTGTTAGCGCTTTCCAACGATCATGATATTTGAAAATTGGAAAAAGATAATTGATCCACTGATTACGTGGCGTGCTATTAATAATCGCATCTACTTTATTTGCAGAAAATTTCAAATTATCCATAGCATTTCTTACATAACCCTCATTACCAAATTGATCTAGTAAACATAAGTAATACAAATCTACAACAACAATTGGATTTTTATGTTTTTTCAATACTTCTTTTAACATATAGTAGGTAACATCTATTGGTTGACCACCCGTAGCATAATTATAGCTTGTTATGCCATGTTCGTTCCATAAAATATTAGGGTCTATTGCAGCATTCATATGGCTTGATCCTAATAATACAACATCAAATTGATCCTCTGTATTAGAATATAATCCTGCTAACAGCTTCGAACGATGATTTGTTTTTAATATAAAAATGGAATTAAGAGCAGTCGTAATTAGCAATAATATAATAACTAAACTACACACTTTTAAAAATGCTTTTTTAACCATGGAAAGTCCTCCTAAAATTGTGAATAAATAAACTGTTGCATGCTAAATCCTGGTCCATACATTCCAAAGACAAGAATAACTAAAACTGCAACCAAATATATACTCCATCTAAACAATATATTTTGTTTAGACAGTTGAATTCGCAGATGTTTTGTTCTTTGCATCATATCCACTGCTAAAACTAATACTATACCGACAATTGCAATTAAAAAATCTTTTGAGTCCAATCCTAACTTGAATATAGAACCATTTATAAGTATCCATGGATTAAAATAAAAAGAGTTTTTAATTATTGTTATTGCACCAACAAATGATTTAGCTCTAAAAAATATCCAAGCGAAATTAACGAGCATAAAATTTATTAGCACTTGAAACAACCTGTAGCTAAATATTTCTGTTTTAATGTTAAAAGTTTTTATAACTTTTTCTCTAAATGGTTTAAGAAGCTTTCCTGCAATCTGATAAAACCCGTGAAGCCCACCCCAAATAATAAAATTAGAGGTGGCTCCATGCCATAATCCACTTAATAAGAACACAATCATAATATTATAATAAGTTCTTAATTTGCCACGCCTATTTCCACCTAGTGGGAAGTATAAATAATCCTTAAGCCAACTAGTGAGTGAAATGTGCCAACGACTCCAAAATTCTTTTATTGATCTTGACAAGTAAGGTTGCTTAAAATTATTAGTTATTCTAAAACCTAAAACCTCAGCTGCTCCTCTTGCTATATCTGAATAAGACATGAAATCAAGGTAGATTTGAAAAGTGAAAAATAATGTAGCTATTATTATTGAGAACCCTTTATACTTGGTTGGATTATTGAAGACAGTATTAACCAGTAAAGCTAATCTATCTGCTACTACTATTTTTACAAAAACACCCCATAACATTAACAATAAACCGTTTTTAACTCTATCATAATCAAAAACATGTTTCTCATCAAACTGATGTAACATATTCTTGGATTTCTCAATAGGACCAGCAACCACTTGTGGAAAGAATGATACAAATAGTGCAAATTTCCCTATATTTTTTTGAGGGGCCACATCTTTTCTATAAACATCTATAGTATAACTTAGTGCTTGAAGTGTATAGAATGATATCCCTAAGGGCAACAAATATCTAAATGTCGGCATATGAATTGAAATACTAAATATATTTAGCACCCGTGTTACGCTATCACCAAAAAAATTAAAATATTTAAACAGAAATAAGATACCTAGATTACTAGAAAAACTCGCAATAACCCATAATTTTTTCATTTGAATAGATTTTTTTTCATCGCTTATTTTATTTGCATTGTCTATTAATAATCCGCTTAAATATGTAATGATAGTAGATGTTGCTATTAACAATGCATATTTAGGATTAACACTCATATAAAATGCATAACTGCATATTAAAAGCCAAACCCAACGGAATTTATGTGGAATTATGAAATATAAAATACAAGTAATCGAAAAAAATATTAAAAAATATAATGACGTAAATTGCATCCATAGCCCTTCTTTCTGTTAATAATTATAAATATAACTTTAGAAATTATATCATAAATGTACTATAACGACAAACACATAATATATATAGTCCTTTGAGACTCAAACGAAGTATAAAAATCAGAAATATTTGTTTAATTTTGAGCATAAATTAAGACTACTAATTAAAGTAGCCATAACCATATATATTTTATTTTTTTCTATTATTTTAGATCTTTTAACTTTCATTTACTCATTTAACTTTCATTGACACCTTCAATATATTCAACATTTTTCAGTTCCGATAAAGCATCTTCTACTGATATATCATCTGCGATTCTTGCAGTAAGAATTAGACCTGTTTTTATATCCTCATGCCACTCGAAATCAGTCATCACACTATCAATGCCTAAATTTTCAGCCATATCTTTAGCACTAGTAGTATCCCTTTTATAATTATCGAGACCATCTTCTGTGATTATAATTTCATAGATTGTACTTTTATTTGACATTCATTATCCCTCCTTAAACTATAATATAATATTTTTTAACTTACTAAATATAATATTCTACAAAAATCTTAAAATATTCCTTTGTTTTTATTTTCCGCATAAAAAGGGGCTGTATCGAAATAATTTTTTATAGCTTCTTAAATTTTTTTAAGATTTCATCCATAACCCAATTGGTCCGTGCTGCACTAATCCCCTTACTCTGGCATACTCCCACGCCGTTAAGCTCGTTTACGATGCCTTGAATCAATTGCTTCTGAATATGAAGAGGCTTTATGATGCTTATTGGAATGACCTCATCAAGTGTTGTCAGTAAAATCGGTTCTGCTCCAAAAGTTGAAAATGATATCTTACCTTTGCTTCCGACAATCTCATTCATATCATAGTCAGAAAAACTTGAGAAGCACCAGGTCCCTGTTCCCTTTACACCTGAAGCGAATGACAAGGAAGCAGTAACAATATCTTCTGCCTCATACAATTTGGCTTGATTTGCTACATAACCACAAGCTTCCTTTATAGGTCCCAGAATATAATCTAAAACATCCAGGGTATGTGAAGCAAGATCCACAAATTGCCCCCCGCCTGAAATTTCAGGAATGAATCTCCATGGCAAGATGCCAGAATTCAAGTTAATTTGGATTGGTTTCTTATATAAAATAATTGAGACGAAACGTATTTCTCCGATTTTTCCGGAATCAATCAGCTCCTTAATCTTGTTAAAGCGGTCCAAGGCCCTTCTATAATATGCAACAAATAATGGTACACCTGCATTTTCACAGGCCTGTATCATAGCTGTGCATTCCTCAAAATTCCGTGCCATGGGTTTTTCAACATAGACCGGCTTTCCCGCTTGTGCACACTTAATTGTATATTCCATATGAAATGCAGGTGGCGTAGCTATGTAAACCGCATCAACATCAGGATCATTAATTAATTTTTCAGCATTATCATACCACTTCGGTACGTTGTGTCGCAGTGCATAATCTCTAGCCAAATCACCATTACGGCGCATTACTGCTACTAATTGTGAATGATTTGCCTCTTGAAATCCAGGCCCACTTTTAACCTCTGTAACGTCTCCACATCCAATTATTCCCCATCGTATCGTCTTCATTTTAACCCACCTCTTTTTTAATATTATAATATATTATAACATCTTTTTATATTGTTTTTATAAAGTGCTTATGTAAATTGCTATATGCTATTCACATTAGAATCTTACGTATAGTAAATACTACCGCTTATAATAGTTAGGTACTCATAAGTATTTATTATGGTATAATATACATATCGCCGTTTTTCATGGGAGGTTAAACATGATAGGAACATTACTACTAAATAGATATGAATTATTAGAGATAATTGGTGAAGGTGGCATGGGAATTGTTTATAAAGCAAAGTGTCATTTGTTAAATAGATTTGTCGCAATAAAGATATTAAAAAAAGAGTTAAGTAGCGATGAAGACTTTGTGTCCAGGTTTAAAAGGGAAGGTACTTCTGCTGCTAGCTTGTCACACGCAAACATAGTGAATGTGCATGATGTCGGTACGGACAACCATACTAATTTTATAGTTATGGAATATATTAATGGAAAAACATTAAAGCAATTAATAAAGGAAAATGTTAGACTTACATCACAGATAACTTTAGAAATATCACTCCAAATAGCCAAAGCTCTTCAGTGTGCTCATAAAAACAATATAATTCATCGAGATATAAAACCAGATAATATCATGATAACGGAAGATAATATAGTTAAAGTTACAGATTTTGGAATAGCTAAAGTAGCAGACTCAAGAACAATGACCAATTCTAGTAAGGTTGTGGGCACTGCGCACTATTTCTCCCCGGAACAAGCAAAAGGAAACGTTGTAGATTGTAGAACAGACATATATTCCTTAGGTATCGTGATGTATGAAATGGTCACAGGTAAAGTACCTTATAATGCAGACAGTGCTATTTCTATAGCTATGATGCATATTCAGGAACCAGTTATTCCACCCAAAGAAATCATCGAAGGTATTCCAGAAAATGTGAATCAAGTAATTTTAAAAGCCATGGAGAAATCACCTATTAAAAGATATCAAACAGCTTCTGAAATGGGAGATATTATCGAATTAATTAAAGAAAATCCCAATTTTAAAGTAATCTCAAATAAAAGGGAAAGTAACACTACAAAGATTATGGGTGCTGCTATAGCTTCTAGTATAAATAATGACTCAACAACGTTTATGAGTCAAGGTACAGCCCCTAAAACCCCTATTATCGAAAAAAATAAAAAAGTGCTATCCAAGAATAGTAACCTCAGCACAAATAAAAAAGCAATGATAATTATAGCATCAATTATTTTAGTTATGGCTATCGGGGTTTTAGTGAAATTTCTATCTGATGGGTCATCTACTAATGCATCAACTCCTATTGTAGAAACTACAAAAGAAAATGAAAACTTACCGGCAACCGATCCACTACCTGAGGTTAAAAATAAATTTGTGCCATCCCTTATTGGAAATACTATAGAAGTCGCTAATCAAAATATACTTAATAATGAATTTTCAATTGGCAATGTTTCAAATAATTTTAGTGACAATATCGCTAAAGGTTTAGTTATTAGTCAATTTCCAAATGTAAATACATCCTATGAAAAAGGTGGCAAAATAGATTTTGTTATAAGCCAAGGAAAAAAAATTAAACAGGTTGCTGTTCCAGAATTAACCGGAAAATCTCTAGATGAGGCTGAAGAAATTCTAGACGACATTCAATTAGAGCTTGGGGAGGAAACCCTTGTAAAAAAAGATAACAAAACTTCTAAGGACAAACATTCCAAAAATGATAACAAAGATGACAACAAGGAAATATTCATGCAAAGTGCTGAGGCCGATACTCTTGTAGATATAGGTACAAAAATAAATGTTTCATATTATGAGAGTAAATGATGAAGATTCTTGGTGGTAAATTTCCAAACACCTTTATTAAACATAGCCTTTATTTTAAATTTTCAATTTATTAAAATAATAGCCCACTTTCCATTTTCTTTTAATACATTTATATTTACTATTCCATCTTTATTAAAGTTGGACTTAAATTCATTACTAAGTGTACTATGATTGGTTTTATCTTCAAATTCTACTTTGTAAGTACAATTTTCTTGTACACCCATATCAAGATAACAATGCTCGTTGGACTTAAGATCACTCCCCCTAACATTGTTTTTATCTACTCTTTGAATTGCTATATTACTAATAATTTCGGAACTTTTATTTGCTATAATTAGATTGTTTTTTGTAGTTTTTTCACCGTAAGCAGATATTGAAATCATTATAAATATGCAAGCTACTAGAGCTAAATATGGTATTCTTTTCATTTTAACCATTCCTTTCATTAATTTAATGTACTTACTTGTATACTGATTGATTTTGTATTTTTTCAGAGCCTTTTCTGTTTTGCAGATAATAAAATCTCTCTTATATATTAGACAGTATTCTATTAAAAAAGTTTCACTCTTTTAAAAAAAATTACTAACTCATGAAGTTAGTAATTTTTTTAGATTAAAGTATTGGTGTTTTAAAGTTTTTATCATCAGTAGCCAATTTTATCAAAAATAAACCTTTGGATTAAATCCAAAGGTTTATTTCAATTGATCTATTAACTTAAATATCTGTGTCCTATATCCTTAGCAATTTTTCTTAGTAGAATTACTTGATCTTCAGTTCCTAAAACTACCATCGTATCACCTATTTTAAGTATCTCGTCTGAACTCGGATTAAAAATTAATTTATCGCTATTATTTTTTTTGATAGCTAAAACTATTAGTCCAGTTTTTTCAGGTATTTTCACCTCTCGAAGAGTCTTATTTACTATAATTGAATTTTCACAAATAACAACATCTTCTAAGTCTAAAATCACTTCTCCAGCATGGGTTATTATATCTAAAAATGCAATCACAGTAGGTCTAAGCATAAGGGCTGCCATTCTACATCCTCCTATTTCATTTGGAGAAATTGTATTGTCTGCTCCTGCTTTTTTAAGCCTTTCATCTGCATTTTTATTTATAGCTCGAGATACAATATATAAATTGTTATTCATTTCTCTTGCCGTTAATACGGTATAGACATTGTCAGCATCCTTAGGTAATGAAGATATAAGGCCCTTTGCATACTTTATTCTTGCCTTATCTAATGTATCTTCCTCCGTTGCATCTCCATGGATAGCATATATTTTATCTTCTATTAGTTCATTTATTTTTTCTTCATCTTTATCTATTACAATAAAAGGGACATTACTTCTTTTAAATTGCTTTATGGCATTTTGTCCTGTTTCACCAGCTCCACATATTATATAATGGTCTTTTAGCTTTGTTATCTGCGATTCCATACGTCTCCTCCTCCAGGCATTTTTTAAATCTCCCTCTAAAAAAGAAGATACTATGCTGGTAAATAAATACCCTACAATACCTAAACTTAAAAAAATAATAAATATGGTGAAAAGCTTAGCTTTTGCATCCATAGTAGCAACTTCCGCATATCCAACGGTTGATATGGTTATCACCGTCATATACAATGCGTCTACAATACTAACATCTAGTAAAAATTTATATCCTATTGTTCCTGTAAGGATCAAAGCTATTAATATGATGATTACAAAATTTATTTTACGGTAACTCTCCATAGCTCTACCCCTTGATCATACTTTATACAATTATACCATAAAAAGTTAATAGGTATGCCCATCAACATTGATTTTGTTTGTTGCTTCAGCATTTGGCAAAAACATTGTCAAAAAAAGAACCCTTTTCACAAAGAGTTCTCTACTAAAATATATTTTTGTTATTTTAAATCATACTATCAAGCCTTTTTTATCATTAGAATTCTTTTTATCCTTGGATCTTTGAACCATATATACACCCACTAAAAAGACTATACCCACTATATTTGATGCTAAATGTGTTGTTATCAATAATACCCCACCTACTGCGAATAGGATACGTTCACCAATTGACATATTTGTTTTAAAATAACCGGTGAGTGCTGATGCAACACATATAATCCCAATTAATGCAGACGCAACAATTATAATCAATTGAAAAGCTGTCACATCAATTAATAGCAATTGGGGACTATATACAAAAATATATGGTATGATGAACGCAGCAACAGCTAATCTAGTTGCCTGTACTCCCGTCCTCATAGGCTCTGACTTTGCTACCCCTGACGCTGCAACCGCAGCTAAACACACAGGTGGCGTAACATCGGCAATAATTCCGAAATAAAAAGCAAACATATGTGCTGCTAGTATAGGCACGTTTAGCATCACCAATGCTGGTGCTGCTATAGTTGCTGTTATAACGTAATTAGCCGTAGTAGGCACCCCAATACCTAATACTATTGAAGTTAGCATGGTAAAGAACAATGTGAGCATAAGATTTCCTTTAGCCATCCCTACCAAAACAGATCCCATTTTTAGTCCTAGACCTGTTTGGGTTACAACACCGATGATAATTCCTGCACAAGCACATGCGGCGATAACCGTTAAAGCACTTTTCGCTCCTTTTTCAAGTCCATCAACAATATCTTTAAAACTTAATCTTGTATCTTTCTTTATTCCAGCTACAACAATAGCCGTAAGGATTGCACCTAATGCAGCTCTAAGAGGTGTATATCCTGCCACTAATAAATACATAACAGTAATAATTGGAATTATAAGGTGACCCCTTGTCTTCATAACAT
>NZ_JAENWL010000192.1 GCF_016650095.1 Clostridium sp.
AAAAAAAATAAACCCTCAAAATTGGGTTCTATTTTTGGTTTTTATTATATTTATAATTTTAGATGTGACTAAAGATACATTACAGCCTTATATATGATTCTGTTAGATAATTATATTGACTTCTATTTGTTTTATGATAATTAGAAGATTCTTCATTACTATGTTGGTGATTAAATTCAATTAAAAATTTGTCTATTTTACGTAAGGCTACTTTTTTATATGTTATAGTATTCTTTTTATATTGTTTAACACTTTGAAGATATAATTCATATCTACTAAGATTTTCATTGTTTAATATAGCATATTTATTTAAATTGTTTGAATAATACCAATCAATATATTGTTTAACATCTTTAAGATAGGCATCAATAGTATACTTTCTTTTATATTTTTCCTTCAAAAAGCATTCAAAATAATTAATAACTACATACCAATCTGATTTGCTTTGAAAAGCATCTACCTCAATTACATTTCTTATATTTGTAACATTAAATTCACTAAACATTGAAAATACTCCCCCACTCTTTAGATTCCTTCGATTTTATCCATATTTACCAACGTAATTGATAATCAAATAATTGCAATTTTAATTCATTTTGCAATTCTAACGCATGTACATATATATATGATAACATATATATGCACATGTATGTTATCATATAATTAACAAATAATGATACTTTAATAATAAAGACATCAAGTCATGAGATATTAAGTAAGTATTTTGAGGAGAATTTAAGATGAATAAAGTACTAATTTCTATGGAAGAATTGACATCAAAAGTTACAGCATTAATTAAAAATAATGAAGGACCCTTTAGTGTAGTCACATGTGATATTGATAATTTAAATAATATTAATACAATTTATGGGAATAATATTGGTGATGAGGTAATTAATAAAGTTCTTTCTATATTTAACAATAATTTATCTGACACAGACTTAATAAGTAGAAGTGGTGATGAATTCACTTTATTACTTGTAAAAAAAGGTGCAGAGAGAAGCTTTATGGATTTAGAAGAAATACGAAGATATTTATCAGATAACACTTTTGATTTAAAAAGTTCAACTAAAACAGAAAATATTAATATTACTCTAAGTTTTGGAGTTGCTAGCTATCCTCGCGATTCGAAAAATGTCATAGCACTTCTTAGAGTTGCAGATAGTGGCCTTTTTAGAGCCAAAAAACTTGGTAAAAATAGGATTTGTCTTTCAGAGGCAGAAAGTATGGTACTTAAATCAAGTTATTTTACTAAAACCCAATTAAACAGACTTTCAGAACTTTCTAAGTCAAAAGATAGGACTGAAGCATCTCTTTTAAGAGAAGCATTGGATAGTTTATTTAAAAAATATAACAATTAAAAATATATCTAATTAATTACATCAGGGTAATCAGAAACTTTTGTAGTTTTTACAATGATTTTGAAAGGATTGATATACAGTATGAATGATGAAAAGGCAGTTTCTCAGATAGTAGAACACCATAAGAAGAAGGAAAAGAAACGGAGTGGCGAGACTGGAATAACTTGGTGGCAACTAAGTCTCATTGGAATTGGATCTATCGTTGGAGCAGGATTCTTTTTAGGAACCAGTGTAGCAATTAGTTTAACTGGGCCTTCTGTAATCCTAGCATTTTTAATTGCGGGATTTATGTCATATATAACCTTTAGCTCCCTGGCAGAAATGAAAATAAATGATCCAGAAACAGGCTCTTTTAGGGATTATGCTAGAAAAGCTTTCGGAGACAATATTGGTTTTATTAGTGGATGGATGTTTTGGATTGCAGGGGTACTGATTATGTCTAGTGAGGTAACTGCTTTATCTGTATTTTCACGCTATTGGTTCCCACAGATTCCATTATGGGTATTCTCCGTTATATACTCCTGCTTAGGACTGGGCATTAATTTACTAGGAGTAAAAGATTTTGGAGAAATTGAATCATTCTTTGCCATTGTAAAGATTACTGCACTTGTTTCATTTATCATTTTTGGTGTACTATTCATACTTGGGTATGCATCCCCAAAGGGTTCAGTTCCTGGAGCATCAGTAATTTCCTTGTCAACCCTTAATTGGTTTCCAAAAGGTATAAAAGGACTATGGTCTTCTATGATTTTTGCGCTGTTTCCATTCGCTGGTGTAGCAGTAGTTGGAGCTGCTTCTAAAGAATTAAAGCAAAATGAATCTTTCACTAAAGCCATTAATGTGCTTATGTTGGCTTTAACATTCTTATATGTTACCTCCATTGTGTTGATTTTAAAAATGGTATCTTGGAATCAAATCCAGGTGAGTAAGAGTCCCTTTATTACAGCACTTTCCGAATTTCATGTGCCTTATTTGGGTTCTATTTTTAATGTTATTATTGTCAGTGCCGCTTTTTCCACTTTTGTGGGTGCACTTTTTGCCATAACCAATGTATTATTATCCCTTGCAAATGACAATGAAGCCCCAAAAATTGCATTGAAAAAGAATAAAAGAGGCGTAAACGTCATTGCACTTTTAATAGGAACTAGTGGACTACTTGTAACCATCATATTATCTTTTGTATTACCAGACACCATTTACGAATATCTAACCACTTCTGCAGGTGTATTATTGATTATTAATTGGATTATTATTTTAGCTTCACAAATAAAAAATCGAAAATACTATTCTATCAAAAGTACCTCCGAAGGAAAACAATTTAAAATGTTCTTTTCACCCTACAGTTCATATTTGGGCATTTCACTTATAATCCTTACTTTAATTGGAGTGGCATTCAATCCAACCCATCGGATTGGATTGTTTGTAAGTATAGGTATTGTTGTTATCATCTCTCTTGCTTCTATAAAAGGAAAATCAAGCAAAAAAGCGAACAATTAATAAGGTAAAAGTACAACTTCAAGTGGAATTTGCTCGGTAGATTGCAGTTTCACTTGCTACTTTCCTACTATTATTTCCAACCTAATTATTTGGGATTATACGTACCTAAAGGTCCTCTCCATCTAAATTTACCAACTGTTTTTTTACCTATTTGAATAGCTTCCATGGGGCATTGATGTACACATCTCATACAAAGATAGCAGTTGCTGCCAAAACTTACCTTTTCATTTACTTTAATATTATTAGCAGGACATATCCTTTCACATTTTTTGCACTTAATACAATTCTTATCAGCCCAAAACTTTCTTTTTATCCATCCCTCCATAACTATAAATGCCTTTTTCAGAATACTACTAAAAAAAGAATTAGCTATGTTCGAATTCACATTTAAACAAAATCGTTCCACGCCATCATTTTCTAAGGACTTTGTTACTTCTTTTATTCTATTTACCAGAATATCTACCCCTTCAAGTGTTGAGAAATCTATGTTTATTATTTTATGTGCCACAGTAGAATCTTTTTTTAAAAAGGCTAATCCATCTGACCCTGGCATTTTTACATCGGCATATCCAAGCGGATTATATCCAGCTTTTTTAAATATCTCTATAGCATGTTTTATTGAGGTTCCACTAGAAAAAGCTTTTGTGCAAAATATAAAAACTGATTTTGTTTTTGTAGTTGGTATATCCTTTAAATATTCCTGTATAAACACTGGTATATTTAAGGCATAGACTGGAAATCCAAAAATCAAAGCATCATATTTTGATATATTTTCACTCTTAAATAGTTCCAAGGGAAAAAGCTCTATTTCGTACATATCACAGCTTAAATGTTTTTTTATATATTGAGCTACAAACTCCGTGTTACCAGTTCCACTAAAATATAAGATTAATATTTTCATTACATTTACCTCTTTTTTCTTTTATAAGTTACTCTCTCTTTTCCTTTAAGCTATCTGCCATAGATATCTTCATCACCTTACTCTTATTTAAAGATTTAGATATTTCATAGGTTATAATAATAATCACAAAACTAATAAGGATACTACTAATATTCAATTTAGATGGAATAGTTATATTCATCTCCACTGTCATTGCGTTAAAAAAACTAGCTACTGACATTATTATTAAAGGTACTGATATTATATATCCTAATATAACAAGTATGATATTGCTACTGAGTACCAAGGAATAAATCTCTTTCTTTTTATATCCAAGAATTTTAAACATAGAGATGTTGGCTTTATTCTCCTCGATTACAAGTAAGGTCACTACATAAATCACTATAAGACCGATAATAAATGCCATAAACGCAATACCACCAATCATGTATTTCATAGGCTTAAGCATTGTATTATACCCATCAATCATATCTTGCTTACTTACCTCAGATATAAGCTTATCCGCCGGAATATTTAATTTATCAGCAGAGTCTATTTGAAGATAACTATTTTTCGGATATCCATTTGACTTATTGAATTCACTTAGTGGCATATATATTATATTTCCAGTGTAGACCTTTGCAATCTCACCTACTTTTACGGTAAATTCCTCTGAATTCAATTTGTTTTTTACCTTTATACTTTGACCTGTTTTTATATTATATCTATCACTCATTGATTTAGTTATGATAACCTTGTCGAATCCTATGACATCATTATTTTTATCTACTAAACTAATTAGTTTTGAATCTTTTTCCACTCCATAAATAATAAAATCTTCATCCTTATTATTTATTTTACTAGTAAAACTTGATAACGATCTCCTCTCACCCGTGTCCACTTCTCCAACTTGAAGTGCATTAAATGTATATTCATAGTTATACATATAAATATCTGAATAACTATTAGTTACCATATAATCCATTGAATCCTTTGTTGCAAAACCAATTAAAAGTAGCATAGAGGCAAAGGTTACACCTAAAATCATGAGAACTGCTCTAGGTAAACTTCTACATAACTCTCTTATTTTAAACTTTGTATTGAAATTAAATCTATCTAAATTAAGATTTCTTTCAATAAAGTTTACTTTTGTCTTATTATTTCCACCTCTAATTAGCTGTAATGGAGATAATTTAAGAGCCTTGTTTATTACAATGTAGGTTACTGGAATTAAAAATATAAATGGAAGTATGAGGCTTAAAATTGTATATTTAATGTCAAAGTTAACAATCAATAAAGGCAGATTATAATATTTTGTAACTGCAGAAAGTAATGGATTTACAAGCAAACTGCCTATTACTGTTCCCGTGACACTTCCTATTAATGAAATTATTATTGGATATTTAAGATAATGCTTTACTAACTCTTCTTTTGTATTTCCTATAGCATATAGAGTTCCTATCACCAAATATTCTCTTTTAAGTAACCTTGATAGCACAACAGATATAAGTATGCAAGTTAGGATTAAAATAGCAATTGGCAATACTTTTCCAATCATAACTCCTCCCTTTAGATCGCCATCTATAAAAGAAATTCGGTTATTATCTTTTTTATTTATCCATTGAATTAGTATATTATCAAGACTTAAATTACTTTTAAAGTCACTTATATTATCTTTGTTGAATTTAACACTATAAAATGTAAGACCCTTACCAATTTTATTAATATCTTTTTTAGATACCACTGCTACTCCAAATTTTTTGGGATTTTTCAGCATATCGCTTGTAGACTTTAAGGGATAAACATAATCCGGTGTACTCATATAACCAACTATTTTATAATTAGTATTATTAATGTTAAACTCAGTATTAATAGCTAATGAATGAGCACTAGCATATGCTTTATCTATTAATATTTCATTGTCTCCTATAATAGGCTTACCACTTATAACTGCATATTTATCTATTTTATCCGTACTTGATAGTATTCTCAGTACTGATTTATCTTCATTAATATAATCTATTGATTTCCTTTCTTCTAATGTCAAATCATACTTTTCTTCCAGCTCATTTATATTTGTTATTGGATTTTGTATTATAAAACTTGCATCTTCCAATTTATTATTAATCCTGAATGTATTAAGATTATCCTGTACATCTGTCATAGCTATGTTAAAAGAGCTATAAATCATGCAACTAATTATTATTAAAATTATAGAACCTATATATTGAGCCTTATACTCAAATATAGTTCTTTTAATCATTTTTTTTATAACCATTACCATTCAATCCTTTCAGCTGATAATACATTTTCATTTAATACATTCTCACTTATTGCGCCGCTTCTAAGTTTTATTATTCTATTCGATATTCCACTAATTGCAGTATTATGAGTTATTATAATTACAGTAGTATTAAATTTTTTATTTACGTCTGTAATTAGTTTTAAAATTTCCTTAGCAGCTTTATAATCCAGTGCACCAGTAGGTTCATCACATAATAAGAGCTTAGGTTTTTTAACTATTGCTCTTGCAATAGACACCCTTTGCTGTTGACCACCGCTTAATTCTCTTGGAAACCTATTCTTATATTCACTCATGCCAACTGAATTTAAAACTTCATCTATATTAATAGGATCTTTACTTATGTTGGCAGCTACCTCTACATTTTCATAAACAGTAAGATTTGGTACCAAATTATAAAATTGAAATATAAACCCTACTGAATTTCTTCTATATAGAGTTAGTTTATTATCATTTAGTTCCACAATATCTACACCATCTACAATAACATTTCCGCTATCAATATGATCTATCCCACCTATTATATTGAGTAGTGTAGATTTACCTGAACCTGAAGGACCAAGTATTACTCCAATTTCTCCTTCATTCATTGTTAAGCTTATATTTTTTAATGCATCTAAAGATACCTTTCCATTATTATAAGACTTGGTTACATTTTTTATTTCAATAAACATTTTATCCTCCATTCACATATGTTAATTTGTAGTTCGTTCATCTTTGTAGTATATTCATATTGTATTCTTAATATTAAACTTAGTCAAGCTACGTTAAATAAATTTAAATTTAAGATGGCTTTTGACTTTTAGCTAATATTTATGCTAAAATAAATTTA
>NZ_JAENWL010000163.1 GCF_016650095.1 Clostridium sp.
TCTTCAAAGAATTTGATTTATTTTGTTAGTGATCAGTGCAAGCGGTTGCATTAATATAAAAATTTTTGTATAATAATTGTAAAAGATACACCTAAAATAGACGTAAAGATTTATAATGAAAAGAAGATTAAATAAATAATTAATAATTAGTTATAAATAAAAAAGAATATAGGAGGGTAAAATTGATGGATATTAACAATCTTCCAAGAGTTGCTTATTTTTGTATGGAGTATGGACTACAATCAGATTTTAAAGCTTATGCAGGAGGCCTGGGAATACTAGCGGGTGACCATTTAAAAGGAGCTAAAGATTTAAATTTACCACTGGTGGGAATAGGTCTTAAGTGGAAACAAGGATATACGGAGCAGTTTATAGACAAAAATGGAAAAGTTTATGATACATATCATAATTACAAATATGATTTTCTACAAGATACAGGGATAAAAGTAACTGTTAAAATTAGAAATTTAGACGTAGTGTGTAAGGTTTGGAAATTAGAGGAATTTGGGAATAATCCACTGTATCTCTTAGATACTGATATACCAGAAAATGGAGATACTTGGATAACAGGGCAATTGTATGGATGGTTTGGTGAAGAAAGAATTGCTCAAGAGATAGTGCTTGGTATTGGTGGAGTAAAAGCTTTAAGGGCTTTGGATATTCCTATAGATGTATATCATTTTAATGAAGGTCATGCAGCATTAGCCGCTACAGAACTTATTAAAGAAAAAATGCAATCAGGATTCAGCTTTGAGCAGTCTTGGAACAAAACTCGCGAAGAAGTAGTATTTACAACGCATACGCCAATAGTTGAAGGTAATGAAGCTCATGATATTTCTAAATTAGAGTATATGGGAGCATTTAATGGATTAACTAAAGAGCAAATGATTAGATTTGGTGGAGAGCCATTTAACATGACTGTAGCGGGACTTAGACTTTCAAGAAAAGCTAATGCTGTAGCACATCTTCATATGGAAACCGCGAATAAAATGTGGAAAACTGTTGCTGGAAGGTCTGAGATTATTGGTATAACTAATGGAATTCATAAACCATCTTGGGTTGACGCTCGAATTACTAATGCGTATGAAAATAATGGAGACCTGTGGGCGACTCACATGACTGTTAAAAAGGAATTAATAGAATTTATTAATGAAAGAACAGGTGCCAAACTCGCTGCAGATAAATTGCTTATTGGATTTTCAAGAAGAGCTGCACCATACAAGAGAAGTGATTTGATATTTACAAACGAAGAGATTATTTCCCCACTACTGAAAAGTGGAAAAGTCCAAATTGTGTTTTCAGGTAAAGCTCATCCCCTTGATGATACAGGAAAAGAGATAGTTGCAAAGCTAGTACGCATGATGAAGAAGTATCCCAATAGTGTTGTGTTCCTCGAGAATTATGACATGAATATAGGAAAAATGTTAACTAGAGGATCAGATATCTGGTTAAATAACCCAAGAAGGCCTCTGGAGGCCAGTGGAACTTCGGGAATGAAAGCTGCAATGAATGGTGTGCTTAATTGTTCTATTCTAGATGGTTGGTGGCCAGAAGCTTGCGTCGACGGTGAAAATGGATGGCAGTTTGGAGACGGCGTAGGTCTTAATGATCTATCAGTAGTTGAATTAGATAAACATGATACCCAGGCTCTTTATGATACTTTAATAAATAGAGTTATGACTACTTATTATGAAAATAGAGAAAAGTGGGTAGAAATGATGAAAGAAAGTATTAAAACTACAAGTTATGAATTCTCAGTAGAGAGAATGTTAGATGAATACTATAACAAACTGTATATAAAATAATATTTTTAGGAGAAACTCATGGTAAATCATGAGTTTTTTCTATTATTAATGTATTATGATGGAATTAACATTAAAAGTAAGTTATTATTAATATATTCATAACTATATAAATGGAGATGATATTATGAGGCTGTTTGGTCCGACACATGAAGATATTTGGAAATTGCTTAGTGAGGATATTGGCGCAAAAATTATTGCTGAAAATTCAAGTTCTAAAAAGTATGAAGTTATAAAAAAATTTCATGATTGGATCATTGTTTTAGATACTTGTGATCCGGATAATAGATATAAGGTTGTATGTACTAGAGTTTATTGTGCATTTTTAAATGAACATGGGTTTAAACTTAAAGTGTTTGGAGAGTATTTTAATAATTATTTTCCTAATTTTTTCGGTATGCAAGATATAAAAGTGAATTATGACGATTTAAGTGATAACTTCGTTATTAGAAGCAATAGCGAAATGGCCATTAAAATATTTTTAGAAAATAGTACTATTAGAGAATTAATAAACATGCAACCTGATATGTTGCTAGAAATAGTAAGTGAAGAGGGGTGTGAAATTACGCCTAATGCGAATAGTACCCTGAGTGTTAAAATTCCTGGAATAATTAAAAATAATGAGATTCTAAAAAATTTATTTGAGTTAATCGGAGAAAGTCTTTTAGAAATTGAAAAAATAAGTAAGGAAATTCAAAATTTACAAGTCAATAATTTTACTCATTTTGATGTAATCAAGAATAGTGTTAAAAATGGCTTGATTGAAAGTGTTCAATATAAGAATCTTAAAAAAGATATAATTAGTAATGTAAATAAAGTTATAGATAAAACTAGTCATTACTACTCACATAAAAAAAATCAAGTTAGTAATTCTGAATTAGTAAAGAAAAGTCAATCTAAAGAAATTTATGATAAAGAAGATAAATCTAAAGAAATCTATGATACAGAAAATAAATCTGAAGAAATAAATAGTAGACCATTGTGTGATTATATGGATAATAAGTCTTTGACCGCATCTGATGGTAACACTAATACAACAATACAAACTGAAAGTATTGTTGTAAATAGTCCAGAGGTAGATGTAAATGATTTGAATATTGATACCAGCAATTTGAAGATTGATGACAGTTATTTGAAATTTGATGACAGTTATTTGAAAAATGAAGACAGTTATTTAAAAACTAAAGAATGATAACTATAAAAAACACAACTTCCAGCTTGAAGTTGTGTTTTTAAATTAATTTATAAAATTTATTTTACTTCAACAATCCATCCTTCAGGAGCTTCTACTTCGCCGAACTGGATTCCATAAAGTGTATCATAAAGTTGTTTAGTAATTGGACCTACCTCTGTTTCGCTGTGGAAAACATGAAGTTCGCCGTTATATTCTATACCACCAATTGGTGTTATTACAGCAGCAGTTCCACATGCACCTGTTTCTTTAAATTCAGCTAGATTATTTATTAAAACATCTCTTTCTTGTACTTCCATTTTAAAATATTCCTTTGCTATGTGAATTAGCGAGTATTTAGTTATGCTAGGAAGTATTGATGGTGATTTTGGAGTTACAAATACATTATTATTAGTAATTCCAAAGAAGTTTGCAGCACCAACTTCTTCAATTTTGGTATGAGTTGCAGGGTCGAGGTAAATGCAATCTGCAAATCCTTTTTTTGTAGCTTCTACATGTGCAAGAAGGCTTGCAGCATAGTTTCCACCAATCTTATCACCACCCGTTCCATTAGGCGCAGCTCTATCATACTCTTTTGAAATCATAAAGTTAACTGGGGCTAGCCCTCCTTTAAAATAAGCGCCGACAGGGCAACAGAATACTCCAAATAAAAATTTAGGAGCTGGTCCTACTCCAAGGTTATCACCAATACCTATTACATACGGTCTAAGATAAAGTGTCGCACCAGTTCCATATGGTGGAACAAAAGCTTTATTTGCTTTAACAACTTGCAAACATGCATCAACAAATTTCTCCTCAGGAATCTCAGGCATAAGAACACGCTTGCAACTCCTGTTAATACGTTTAGCATTTTGATCAGGTCTAAAAAGCTGGATTTTATCGTCCTTTGTACGATAAGCTTTTAAACCTTCAAAACATTGCTGACCATAATGAAGAGCTGTTGAAGCTTCACTGATACTAATATTGTTATCTTCAACTAGTTTTCCATCGTCCCATTTTCCATTTTCCCATATTGATATATAACGTAAGTCTGTTTTGCTATAAGCAAAACCTAGTTTATCCCAATCGATGTTAACATTTGTACTCATATTAATCCTCCTATTATGTAGAAATTTTTTTAATTTAAAACATTTTTAAACAATTTAGATAGATAATATTAATTCAATTATTTTTGTATGCTGTAAAAATACGTATATTATATTTACAATAGTATAACATATAATATGGCTATGTAATTTATTATCAGTATTTTAATAAAAAAAAATCAGAATATTTTAAAAATGAATAAAAAAAGTTGCATTAATAGATAGAAACTCCATTAATGTAACTTTTTATTTATTACCTAAGTAATTAACCGCATTTTTCCGCCTAAGATATTAGTTTAACCCTTCAGGAATATTTTTTTTATCTTTCCTCATGTTATTAGCTAGATCATTTAAACTTTCAAAACTTGTACTGTTTTCCATTTTATATTACGTAAAATGAAATTACTGTTATTAAAATAGTTTATTGAAGCAGTTTTTGCATAGTGTAGTTTTACCCTTGTTGGCAGAAAAACAGGCATCCTTTGATACCGGTTTTCTACAAATTTCACATATAAATTTCAAAGGGGAACTATTAATATCTACAGAATTTGATTTATTTTTTTTAGAACATTTATTCTCTTTAGAATATTTATTCTGTTTAGAACCCATGATGTTTTTTTTATTTGAAGGAAGATCATAATTTATAGGCTGCTGTTTTTCTTTCTTTTCAGCTATTGAGTAATTCATAGTATATGTACTTTCACCAAAAAGCTCTAATTCAAACCTAGGATTTTCGGTATCATAAAATTCCTCAATAATAAGTCTTGTAACTTGGGCGTCATTTACTATAAGTCCACTTTTCTCTATGCCATCGAAAATACTTTTCGTTATATTGGTTGTATCAGGATGTCTTTTTTTACTTTTATAGAATACTTTTAAAATAGCAATAAGGGATTCAGTTAAGAAAATACTTGGATTTTGACTTCTACATTGATAAGCAATCTCTTCTTCATATAAAGCATATCTATCATGGTATTTGCCAGAATTATAAGGTAAAATAGCTCTGCCATTTATGTTAGAAAGTTTAAAATTAGATTTTGTAATAGGTGAGCCTTTTATTATGACCTTTGCGTATGTATTACTCATATGTGCCTCCTAGGATATGGCTTGTATAGATGATGAATATTAATTTCTCTTCCTATGATACAATTATATCATAGGAAGAGAAATACCCAGCTAAAAATCATATAAAAATTTGATATGCTAAAGTTAATAAAGTATAATTAGCTTGTGTTACGAGCAAGGGGATTTTTTATGAATATGTAGAAGGAATTATATAAACTATATTAAAGGTGGTAAAAACAATGGAGAAGGATATTAAAATACTTGCAATTGAATCAAGTTGCGATGAGACAGCGGCAGCAGTAGTAGTAAATGGTCGCGTAATTTTATCAAATATAATTGCATCACAAATAGATATACATGAAAAATTTGGAGGCGTTGTTCCAGAAGTGGCATCTAGAAAGCATATAGAAGTAATAAGTGCTGTGGTTCAAGAGGCATTAGATGAGGCCAAAGTTACACTAGATGATATAGATGCAATAGGAGTGACATATGGGCCAGGGCTCGTAGGAGCACTACTCGTAGGAGTTCAATATGCTAAGGGCCTCGCATATGCAACTAATAAACCTTTAATTGGAGTTAATCATATAGAAGGTCATATAAGTGCTAATTTTATTCAATATAAGGAGCTTGAACCACCGTTTGTGTGTTTGGTAGTTTCCGGAGGGCATACAACTATTGTATATATGAAAGACTACGGTGAATTTGAGGTTATGGGGCAAACTAGAGATGATGCAGCGGGAGAGGCCTTTGATAAGGTGGCTCGTGCTATTGGGCTAGGGTATCCTGGTGGACCAAAAATAGATAAAATATCAAAAGAAGGAAATGAAGATGCTATAAAGTTCCCAAGAGCTAATTTTCATGAAGTTAGTTTAGATTTTTCTTTTAGTGGAGTTAAATCTTCGGTGTTAAATTACCTTAATAAAATGAATATGAAGAATGAGAAAGTCAATGTGCCAGATGTGGCAGCATCTTTTCAAAAGGCAGTGGTTAATGTGTTGGTTCGCAATGCTTTAAAGGCATGCGAAATTAAAGGTGTAGATAGAATAACAATAGCAGGTGGTGTTGCCTCAAATTCTTGCTTAAGAGAGACGATGATAAGAGAAGGGCAAAAGAAAAATATAAAAGTTTTGTTTCCCGAAATTGTGCTTTGCACTGATAATGCAGCTATGATAGGAAGTGCAGCTTACTTTGAATTTATTAAAGGAAGAGTTTCGGGACTAACGCTGAATGCGATACCAAATTTAAAACTTGGAGAAAGATAGGGGAAGAAAAGGATATTATAATTCAATATCCTTTTCTTCAAGTTTCCTATTAATGAATCTTTCGGTTATTAGTAAAACAATTGCCATTGTGGGTACTGCAAAGAACATTCCAATAATTCCAAAGGTTCCACCACCTATGAGTATGGAAAGGATAATAAGTAAAGGGCTTAAACCAACAGATTTACCAAGGATCTTTGGACCTAAATACAACCCATCAAATTGTTGAAGACAAATAATGAATAAAAGCACCCAAACAGCTTTTATAGGGCTAAAGAAAAGAGTAATTAAAAAAGCAGGAACCATACCAATAAATGGACCAAAATAAGGAATCATATTTGTAATTCCAATTATTAAGCTTATAAGTAAAACGTTAGGGATTCTTAAAATAGTAAGTCCCATAAAGCATATAATCCCAATAATGAGAGAGTCAATAAATTTTCCTATAATAAAACCTGAAAAAATAGAATTAGATTCGTTACTAAATTTTAAAAAACTATCTGCGTTTTCTTTTTTCAAGATAGCATAAATTAGTTTTTTTATATTTAGCATTAATTTTTCTTTATCCTTTAAAAGATATAAAGATATAACAAACCCAAGCAAAAAATTCACAAGTGAAGAGGTAATACCTAGGGCTGTTAGGAAAGCAACATTAATACTAGTATTTAGATATTTACTTAAGTTAGACATTAATGTTACGGTTGTATTATCTAAATATTTAGTTACACCATACTTATCGAGTAATTGAACTTTATCTTGATTTTGAAAAAACCAAGTTCGAGTTTTAGATATATAATCCGGAGCTACATCTGTTAATTCACGAATACTTTTACCTATATTAGGTGTTAATATGGTGATAGTAAAAACTAGTAAGCCTACAACACAAATGTACATAATAAGTAAAGTTAGAGCGCGCCTTGTGTGAAATTTTTTTTCGATATTAACCATTATTGGGTTTAATAAGTAAGCTATACCGAATGCCCACATAAATGAACTTATATATGACATAAAAACACCAAGGGCATTGGTAACTAATCCTATATTATTAATTATTCTGAATAAAACAAATGATAATAAAATTACAGGAATTAAATTTAAATAAGGGATTTTTTTATCTTTGAACAAGCTTAATTCACTTCCTTAATTATTAATTATTTTGATAGTATTGCGATGATAAGATTATATCATAAATAATAACTATAAAATATTTTTATACAGTTTTTATGTAAAA
>NZ_JAENWL010000239.1 GCF_016650095.1 Clostridium sp.
GATATCTCTATGCCGTGCACCTTAACTATTCTTTTCTCATAATTAATTTCTAAATCCCCATTATTATAAATTGTTGATTCGCTCCTATTTATATTAATCCTTCTAAATAAAGCATTTACTCTTGCGGTTAGTTCTCGTGGACTAAAAGGCTTAACTAGATACTCATCTGCCCCAAGATTTAACCCTTCTATTCTATCCTCTAAGGTACTCTTTGCTGTAAGCATAAATATATGCACGTCTGATATTTTTCTTAGTACACTACACACCTCTTCACCAGATATGTCCGGTAACATTAGGTCTAATATAACTAGCCTAAATTCAATTTTATCGAAAAGTTTTATGCCCTCTAGTCCCTTAGTAGCGCAATAAACTCTATAACCTTCCTTTTCAAGATACGCCTATTGTATTTCTGAGACTTTTTCTTCGTCTTCAATAATTAATATATTATCCAAGCCTGCACCCCTTCTATTTTTGAGATTCTTTATGCACTCTATCGCCTATTAAAAATCCAACTTGTAAAATTAAATATACTAAAGTTATATTAAATAATAACTTTAAATATATTTTTAGTAAAGAAAAATATATTTATACGAAAAAAATATTTGTATATATCCTTACTTGCTTATATTTTTAAACTCATAGAAATAATATACCAAAAACTTATGTAGTTCTTATGAATATTGTCCACATTAATTCCATAAAAAAATAGAAAGGGTTATCATTATGGTAACATAAAAGATAATCCTTTCTACTTTACTTATTTATTAGGTGGCATGAAAAATAACACATCAAAGATGCGACGATATTTACTTGAATATCCTTATGGTACTACTATTTAACAATCAAATTAAGGGCTTGGTCCAAATCAACAATAATATCTTCTTTATTTTCAAGACCTACTGCGAGTCTAATTAAACCATCAGTTATACCCGCTTCTAATCTCTCCTCTTGTGGATATGATGAATGAGTCATTGAAGCAGGATGCTCAATTAAAGTTTCAGGATCTCCTAAACTAACAGCGAGTTTGCACATCTTAACTGTATTTATAACCTTTTTACCTTCTTCTACTCCACCCTTTATTTCAAAGGCAATTACCGCACCTGGCAGACTCATTTGTTTTTTTGCAAGTGTATATTGTGGAAAACTTTTAAGTCCTGGGAAATATACTTTTTCTACTGCTGGATGTGCTTCTAAAAATTCAGCTACTGCCATTGCATTTTCACAGTGCCTGTCCATTCTTATTTCTAGTGTTTTCATTCCTCTTATAATTAAATATGCATCAAAAGGACTTAAACAAGCTCCCGTCATATCCTTAACACCAAACATTCTAACTTCATCCATAAATGCTTTAGATCCAATAACAAAACCAGCAATTACGTCGCCATGTCCATTTAAAAATTTAGTTCCTGAATGTACTACTACGTCTGCGCCTAGCTCTAATGGTCTTTGCAAATAAGGAGTGCTAAATGTATTGTCCACCATCACGGTACAATTTTCCCTTTCGTGAGCGATCTTTGCTATTTCCTCAATATCTGTTATAAGAAGTGTTGGGTTTGCAGGTGTTTCTAAGAAAACAACCCTTGTATTTTCTTTCATAGCTTTTCTAATATTTTCTGGATCTGTAACCTCAACAAAAGTAACTTCAACTCCAAACCTTGCAATACCATGACTCAAAAATGCATGTGTGCATCCGTAAATAGTTTTTGATGCTACTACATGGTCTCCAGCCTTTAATAATGTCCACATCGCCGAGGTTATAGCCCCTATGCCTGATGACATTGACATACATGCTTCTCCACCTTCAAGTATTGCCAATTTTTCTTCTAAAACAGTATTAGTTGGATTCCCCATTCTTGAATAAACGTAGCCTTCTTCCTTTCCTGCAAATCTGTTCCCGCCTTGATCTGCTGAGTCAAAAACGAAGGTAGCAGTTTGATGTATTGGAGTTGCTAGTGCTCCATACTGATCCATCTTACTTCCTCCATGTATAGCTTTAGTCCCAAATCCTTTGTTAGTCAAATATTCTTTATTCATAATAATTCCTCCTAAAATTCAGTTTTTTCCTAAGTTATTTAACACAATAAATATTTTTTTCCTTACTCTATTTAAAACTCAAACACTGAACAAAAACTTTATCAAAGTCTTTATAGTTCGATAGTTCAACAATATCAACCTTCTTAACTATTGATTCCATTTTATCCCTATAATCCTTATTCAACAAAAATATTTGCCCGCCAGATTTCGAAGTGTTTCCGACAAAGTCAATTTTATCTTCAAGTGACCAGGGCAGTAGACCTATATTTATCAAACTCTTTGCTCTCAGGTGGTATCCAAAAGATCCTGCAATTAGCACCTTATCTACTCTACCAGCTGTAATGTCCTTACTTCTCAGTAAAAATTCTATACCAGCTCTAACTGCGCCTTTTGCAAGCTGTACTTGCCTTATATCCTTTTGTGATATGTAAACACTATCAGTTATTTTAAAAACAGTTTTACCTTCAATTTTAACAAGCTTCTCCATAAAAATAGGGTTCACTTCTTCTTTATTTATATCAACAAACTTACCATTTTTTTTAATTACTCCAATTTTAACAAGCTCTCCGACAATGTCTAAAAGGCCACTTCCACAAATTCCAATTGCTTTCTCATCACCAATTGTCTTGACTGTTATGTTTCCGTCATCTTCTATATTGAAAAACTCTATAGCTCCATTTGAAGCTCTCATTCCATGAGTTATATTCATTCCTTCGAAGGCAGGACCTGCAGCAGTGGAAGCAGCTGATAATTCTCCATCTAAGCTTAGAACCATCTCACCATTTGTCCCAATATCCACAAAAAGTGTATTACCATCTTTTTCATATAATTTAGCCGCAAGGATACCAGAAGTAATGTCTGCACCAACATATGCTGATATTATAGGGGGCAGATAAATTAATCCGAAAGGTGAAATGTTAAAGTCATACTGCAACGCTTCAATCTGGTTACCACCATAGATTTTAGGAATATAAGGATATCTACCTAGTGAACTAGGGTTTGTATTTGTTGCTAGATGTAACATACACGTGTTTCCACTCAGTATTACCTCATAGATATTATCACTATCAACACCTGCATTTTTACTTGTTTCACTGATCATACTTTTAATTTCGCGAATAACACCACTATACATGGTATTTAAGCCACTTTCCTCAGATGCAAACTTTATTCTAGATAAAACATCCTGTGCATGAATTGCTTGTGGATTTAAAGAAGAAATTGAGCTAACTTCCACTCCATTATTCAAATCTATAAGAGAAGCAACCATCGTTGTTGTACCAATATCAACTACAACGCCAAACTTCAAATTTTCAGTATTATTAGCTTCACTTCCAATAATTTGATCCCCTGAATATACTTTAGTTACACCTTCATTATCAAAATACTTCTTTTTAATTATAGGATTAATCTGAAAATCAAAACTTTTACCATGATTTAGAATTTTTAAACTTTCATTTTGTTCTATATTAGTTACTTCAACTAAAATATCCCCTATAACTTTTGTAGCACATGATAATACAAATCCTTCTTTCTCTTCTTCTTTGGATAAATGGTGCCCCCCAGATGAAATCACATTCTTTATTGAATTGCTATTAAGCTTTACCTTGCATTTACCACAAGTTACATTTTCATTACAAGGTGACTCTATTGCTACACCTGCAAGCCTTGCTGCTCGTAGTATTGTAGTTCCCGCATCGACACTGATTGTTTTATTATCCGGAATAAATCTTATCTGTACCATTATTTTACCTGTCCTTCCTTAACTGTTTTAGTAAAAGTATATATATTATCAATGGGCGAAGAAGTACTTAGGCCACATGCAGGAGAGATAATATCTATCCCATCTCGTAAAAGCTTCTCAGTGTGGCTAAAAACTTTGCTGGCAGTACCAAATTCCAATAGGTATGTACTTAAATTACCCATAGTAGTTAGAGACGGGTACTCTTCTTTAAGTATACGCAAATTTACTAGTGAATCTGTGCTTATAGCATTGCTTCTAATATAAGGCAACTGACTTTTTACAGCATTTAATTTGCCACATATGTGAACTATAACTGGTGCGTTTAAAGCATGAATACCGTCTATAAGCTTATTTAAATATCTTACAGCATATTCTTCAAACATTTTAGGTCCAAGTATTTCACCTGTTGCAGTAGGATCCGCAATGGATATAACTGTAACTCCGTTATCAATCATAAGTTTTGCATACTCTATTAAAAAATCTGTTACATAATCAATAACCTTATGTGATCCTTCTTTATTCTTTCGAAGTTCCTTTAAAAACGTCATTGGGTCAACCATAGATGCTGCAGTGCTTATAGGTCCTGTCAAACTTCCAATTACAGGCACGTCCTCGTTTTGTTTTGATATATAATACCCTGCCTGAATAATGGTATCAACACGTCCCTTTTTAAGAATTTCACTTATATTTTTAAATTCCACATTTGAAACGGAAGAAAATACTTCTTTAATAATTTTAGGTTCACAGGCAAGTGTTCCAAAATCCACTTTACTTCCAAGCACCTCAGCTTCTACAGTCATACAAAATGGTATCCCCAGGTTTTCAAATCCTGTATGAGTATGAACATCCTTTGAAAGCAGTCCCATAAGCTTACCTTCCATATGTGCCTCTGGCAAAGTATGCCCGGTTTTGTTCATTACATCTACTATAGCTGCATTCATCATTCCCCCAGGGCAAATAACAGGAGGTCTATCCACTTTTTCTTTATTTAAGACTCTTAGCAATCTTTCCTTTTGAGTAAATACATCCATTTTTTAACCCTCTTTTCAATTTTCTAAATTAATCATCTGCTTCGCAGCTGTTCATCATCTGCTTCGCAGTTGCAATATTAACGACTCAGAAATGTCGTTAAACTACAGCTTTCACATCAACTAATTTTCTTGCTAGTCTTACAGCTTCTGCTGCATTTACCGAATACCCATCTGCACCAATCTTATCTGCAAAACCTTTTGAAATTGGACCTCCCCCTATCATGATCTTAAATTTCTCTCTTATATTTTGCTTATCTAAAATTCTTATAACTTCTGCCATGCCATCCATAGTTGTAGTCATTAAAGTTGAAAGTGCTATTATATTTGCATTTTCCTCTTTTGCTCTTTCTACAAATATTGATGGTGGAACGTCACGACCAAGATCAATAACATCAAAGCCTGAAGTCTCAAGCATAATCTTTACAAGATTTTTCCCTATATCATGAGTATCTCCCTCAACTACACCTATAACCACCTTTTGTTTCACTCCGTTTTTATCTATTTTAATATGTGGTTTTAAGACATCAAGTCCTGCATACATTGCATCGGAACACATTAAAAGCTCTGGAATAAAATACTCTTCTTCCTCAAAGAGTTCTCCTGCCTTTTCCATCCCTTTAGACAACCCTTTATCAATTGCTTCAAATGCATCATACTTTTGAGCAATTACCTCTTTTGAAATTTCTATTGCTACCTCTTCATCCATATCAACCACTGAATCCGCTAGTTTCTTAAATAATACTTCTTTATTATCTGACATTTTATAACCTCCATATTTAGTACATTATTATATATATGTATTAAAATCTTCCTCTTTTACAATACCCGACGCACTTATATTTATAAATTTATCATTGTCCCATGGACCTTTTACAATCCCTTCAATATAAGAATTACTTCCTTTAATTGTGCTATGACTCAAGTTAAGCAGTTTTGCTACTTCTCCCGACTTATGAATATCGGCCTTTTCGCTGCAACATCCAGTTTTAATAAACAATATCTGGTTATAACCTTCATACATTCTTGAGAGAACTTTTAAAGCTTTCTTTTCAC
>NZ_JAENWL010000363.1 GCF_016650095.1 Clostridium sp.
AGGTTGTAATAGTTTTCTTATTTTTAATAATTTCAGCTATAATTACAAATACTATAAAGTGAGGTGGTATTCATGTTCTTTAACAAAACTATAGAGGAAGTTCTAAAAGAATTAGGTTCTAGTCCAATAACAGGCCTTTCTCAAAAGGAATCAGAGCTAAAAAGAGAAGAATTCGGATTAAATCAGCTAGAAACTAAAAAACCAAAAACTATATTTGCAATGTTTTTTGCCCAATTAAATGATATCTTAATTTATATTTTAATTGCAGCTGCCATAATTTCTGCCATCCTTGGTGAAACAAGTGACGCAATTATAATTGCTATTGTAATTGTTATCAATGCTACAGTAGGAATTATTCAAGAGTCTAAAGCGGAAAAAGCTCTTGATGCACTAAAGAAATTATCTACGCCTAAGGCTGTAGTTAAACGTGATGGGCAGTTAAAAGAGATTCCATCTAAAGATGTTGTACCTGGAGATATTATCATTATTGACGCAGGGAGATATGTGCCTTGCGATTTAAGGTTACTTGAAACTGCAAATTTAAAAATTGAAGAATCTACACTTACAGGAGAATCTGTGCCAGTAGATAAAGATGCATCCCTGGTCTTAACTGGCGATGATATTCCACTAGGTGATCAAAAGAATATGCTCTTCATGTCGACGCTTGCGACTTATGGTAGAGGCGTAGGAATCGCTGTATCCACTGGAATGAATACTCAAATAGGCAAAATTGCTAAAATGTTAGATGAAAAAATAGACACCCAAACCCCTCTGCAACATAAATTGGCGCAACTTGGCAAGTACCTTGGAATAGGAGCTCTAGTCATATGTGGTCTTATGTTTACAGTTGGAATTCTTCAAAAACGAGATGTTTTTGAAATGTTACTTACGTCGATAAGTTTAGCAGTAGCTGCGATACCCGAAGGTCTTCCTGCTATAGTAACCATAGTTCTTGCTATGGGCGTTCAAAAAATGATAAAAGAGAATGCTATTGTACGTAAATTACCTGCTGTTGAAACTTTAGGTTCGGTAAACATCATATGTTCAGACAAGACAGGAACTTTAACTCAAAATAAAATGACTGTAACAAAATTCTATGCAGATGGAAGCCTGGGAAATATAGGCTCTCTGAACATTAATGAAACTGCGCATAAGCTTTTACTTGAAAATCTTATTTTATGCAATGATTCTACTTACTCTGAAAATTCAAAAACTGGTGACCCAACCGAAATTGCACTACTTGTAGCTGGGGTAGACTATAACATATTTAAAGACGAACTAGAAAAAAAGCATCAACGAATTGATGAGATTCCTTTTGAATCTGATAGAAAATTAATGACTACTGTAAATAAATATGGTGATGAATACTATGTAATGACAAAAGGGGCTATTGATAATCTATTAAAGCTATGTACTAAGGCCTATATTAAAGGTAGCATTGTTGAAATTACCCCAAACATCAAAACGGAAATATTAGCTGCGTCGTATAATATGTCTGACAATGCACTAAGAGTTCTAGGCGCAGCTTATAAAATCCTTGCATCGTCCCATGTAGATATTGATTCCTTAGAAAGTGATTTAATACTTATTGGCCTGGTAGGTATGATAGATCCGCCTAGACTAGAGGTTAAAGATTCTATTTCTCTATGCAGAAATTCGGGAATAAAAACTGTAATGATAACCGGTGACCATCAAAACACAGCTTTTGCTATAGCCAAAGAACTTAATATTACAGTGGATTCTCAAGCAGTTATGTCTGGAACTGAGCTTGATAAAATTTCTGATGAAGAACTAAATAGTAAAATTGATAATATAAGCGTATTTGCAAGAGTGTCCCCAGAACATAAAGTTAAGATTATAAAGGCTCTTAAAGCTAAAGGCAATATTGTGTCAATGACTGGTGACGGAGTGAATGACGCACCGTCTCTAAAAATGGCAGACATAGGTGTAGCTATGGGTATAACTGGTACTGATGTGGCTAAAGGTGCTGCTGACATGATATTAATAGATGATAACTTTTCAACTATTGTTGCTGCTATAAGGGAAGGAAGAAATATCTTCACAAATATCAAGAAAACTGTAGTATTCCTCATCTCCTGTAATATTGGAGAGATTATAGCATTATTTCTTGCAATACTTTTAGGTTGGGCATCACCACTTAGACCTATCCATATATTGTGGGTTAACTTAATCACAGATACACTCCCGGCACTCGCTTTAGGTATAGATCCTGGTGACCCTGACATAATGAAATATAAACCACGTAACCCAAATGATAGTTTATTTAAGGGTGCTAGCTTAAATTTACTTCTTAATGGACTGTTAATCGCTGTCGTAACTTTAACCGCATTCATAGTAGGTGCGAAATATTATAGTGGTTCTACTAATTTATTCCCACTATTTCCTAAAAATCTTTCAACAGATGCTTTAAAACATGCACAAACCATGGCCTTTGTTGTACTTAGTGTTTCCCAACTTGTTCATTCTTTAAATATGAGAAATGAAAAAAAATCTATATTCCAAATAGGCTTATTTTCAAATAAATATTTAATTGGAGCTATAATTTTGGGTATACTACTACAAGATTTGATAATAAGTGTACCACCTCTAGCAAATGCTTTTAGTGTTCACGCTTTAAGTTTAATGGATTGGGGTATCGTTACGATTTTATCCTTAATGCCATTACTCACTAATGAAATTGTAAAAATATTCAAACGTATGTCTTCTAAAGTTAATAATAATATATAACTAGCATAAACAAATAAAAGGCTGATGAATTAATTCATCAGCCTTTTATTTGAAAAATATCTAATTATTTTAATTTAGTACCGTCTTCATTTTGACCAATTAGACCACTTTTCATAAGGCCACCCAGTGCCCTTTTAAATGCGTTCTTGCTGGTTTTAAATGTTTTCTTTATATCATCTGGAGAGCTTTTATCATTATATGTCATAAAGCCTTCATTTTTCTTTAAGTATTCTAATATTTGCTCTTCAACTACATCTCTTTCTTCTAGCCTTGGTTTTCTTGCTGTAACGTCCATTTTACCATCTTCATAATATTTTTGTACTCTTACTTTTAGTCTGTCTCCAGGTGCTATATTAGCATAATTCTCATTTTTTAGAATTACTGCTCTATATATATCATCAATAGCTATCATTACGGTGCCATTAGTTTGAATTCCGTATACAGTACCCTCTACCTCATCATCAATATCGTATGAATCTGTCTCATATAAATATCTATCAATAAAAGTAGTAGCTGCAAGTCTTCCAGTCTTATCTAAATATATATAAAAAAGATATTTTCTGCCTGTTTCTAAACTGTAATTTTCCTCCTTAAACGGAACCAATATATCTCTTTCTAGCCCAATCTCTACAAAACTTCCTATTGTAGTCATGTCAACAACCTTAAGATAAGCTAAATCACCAACCTTTGCAAGTGGTTTTTTTAGTGTTGCAATTAACCTGTCACTTGAGTCTCTGTATATAAATGCTTCAACTTCCTCATCAATACTAAGAGCTCTGCCTACCGTACTTTTCATTGGTAATAATATATCATCACTTGTGTCTTCTGTCCCGGCACCTAAATAATACCCGAATTCTGCTCGTCTAACTACTTTTAGATTATTAATATCTCCTATGTTTATCATTTTTTATCTCCTACCTTTTATTTAAACTTTTGACCAATCTATATACTTGTTAAGTTTATCAACAAATTTCACTAAATATATTTCTTCAAGCTTCGAAAACCTTCCTATCTCTGGACTATCTA
>NZ_JAENWL010000013.1 GCF_016650095.1 Clostridium sp.
CATAATGGATTATTATATATTAATAAAATACACGCAACATTACTCAAAATAAAAAAAAGTATTGTCGGATAATAATTCTTCCAATTTTTCCAATCTCCAAATTTATAACAAATATAAATAGCTACAATGGCAAGAAATATAAAATACATACAAACACCTACCTAAGTGAAATAAATTTGATAAATAAATATCAATAAACATTTATTATTATGTCCAAATTCATTCAATTCTATAATATTACTTTATATTCAAACAAAAAACTTTTGATAATTCATCTGCGAATTGGTACAATGTACTATGTAAATGAAAGCTCAAGTTAATCATATAAAAGAGGTGTTTTATTTGAAGAAATCTTCATCTGTAAAACAATTAATATTAATCTTACTTTTACCCTTAGGTATTCTCCTTACACAACTTTCTAGAATATTTCCAAATATTATAGAAGAATTTTATTCTTCATTTTTTTATAAAATAATTGCTCACATTTTAAGCTTAATTACAGGGTTTTTACCTTTTTCTCTTGCGGAACTTATAATTGTTTCTTTTGCAGTTTCTCTATTCTGGTATATTTTAAAAACAATTTTGGACTTATATAAATGTAAAAACAAAAAATTAAAAATTTTAAAAAATGCTATTTTAAATATACTCGCCACACTCGGACTAATATACTTTTCATTCCAGATTTTGTGGGGATTTAATTATCAAAGGCTTACACTAGATAAAATATTTCAATTAAATGTACGTAAATCATCCACAAATGAACTTGCACAACTCTGCGAGCGCCTTGTGAATAGTTCAAATACTCTAAGAGAGAAAATAAATGAAAATCAGTATGGCGTTATGGAACTTCCCTATAGTAAAAACTACATGCTAAAAACTGCTCACTTAGGATATGATAAAGCTTCGTTACAATATCCTAAATTAAAAGGTAATTATGGAAACCCTAAGGGTATATTACTCTCAAGTCCAATGTGTTATACAGGGATTACAGGTTTTTATTTTCCTTTTACCAACGAAGCAAATATTAATATGGCAGAACCCGATTCATTCCTGCCATTTACAACTGCTCATGAGATGGCTCATCAGAGAGGATTTGCAAAGGAAGACGAAGCAAACTTTGTTTCATATATAGTTTGTATAAATCATCCTGATATAAACTTTCAATATTCTGGAACACTTTCAGCATTATCCTATTCATTTAATGCATTACAAAAAAGTGATCCTAAAAAATATAGTGAATTGATTTTGACATGTAACGAAGGTGTACTTAGTGATTTTAGGTACAACCACGAATTTTGGACTCAGTACTCTGGTCCTGTAGAAAAAATCAATGATAAAATTAATGACACTTATCTTAAATCGCAAAATCAGCAGTCAGGAACAAAAAGCTATGGTGCAATGGTGGACTTACTCCTTGCTGAGTATAGATAAAAATAATTCTTTAAATATATAGAGACTGCTAATATTAATTAAAAGATATTATTTGCATAATTAAGATGTACATACGCAAAAAAAGAATGTAAGTAGATTTGTTTACACATTTCTACTTACATTCCCTTAACTTACAATTTGCTATCTAACTCTTCTTGATGATAGATAATCATCTCTTGTTAATTGTGATATTTTAACTACATCTCCAGTGCGAGGAGCATGTATATATGAACCATTTCCCACATAAATACCAACGTGATGAGGAGTTCCTATTCCAAAGAACACCAAATCTCCTGGTTGTAAATTCTCTCGTGGTACAAATTCTCCGTGAGTTATCTGATCATAGGTAACCCTACCAGTGCTAACTCCAAAATGTGCATATACATATTGAACAAAGCCTGAACAATCAAAGGTATTGGGGCCTGTGGCTCCCCACTCATATGGTGTTCCCATAAAGGTTTCAGCAAAAGCTATCACTTCATTTGAACTAACTAATGAAGTTTGTTTAGGTTCACTTACTTCTTTTATTGGTTCAACATTTGGTTCAACATTTGTTACAACCCTTGTTTCATTTTTCACTTCATTGCTTACTTGGCCTCTTGATGGAATAATTTCTGTAGCTCTTTTAGTAGTTACCGCCACATCATATTTAGGTGCTTGATTTGATGCCACTTTTACCTGTTTTGATACATTTTTTATTTGATCTGCATTTTTTATTTGATCTGTAGCATTACCTAATGATACTTGAGTTTCTGCTATTTCATTCTTATACAATTCTTGATCTTTTTCAGCTTGAATTATTAATTTATCTTGTTCTTTTTTCTTTATACTTAGCTTGTCCAATTTATCTTCATTATCAGTCTGCAATGCTAAGACTTTTATTCTGTTGTCGTTAAGGGCTTTTTTTCTACTATCAATATTTTTCTTTTTCTCATTTAATTCACTAATAATTTTATTATCATATTCTACAACACTTTTAACATTTTCTACTCTTGAAATAAAGTCTTCTATTCCATTAGAATCGAGTAATATCTCTAAATAACTATCGGCTCCATTCATGTACATGGCTCTCATTCTTTCATTAAATAAAGATTCTTCACCTTTTATATTGTTCTTCGCAACTACTATGTCTTTTACCGTCTTCTCTATTTTCTTTTCAGTATCAATTATCTCATATTTTGCTTTATCAATTCCTGCAAATATACCCTCAATATCTGAGTCTAGCATTTCAATAGATATCTCTAATTTTTCATAATTCTTCTGCACAATAGTATATGAATTCTGTTGCTCCCCAAGCTGTTTCTTTTGAATATTTAGCTACTCAGTTAATGTCACTGCTAAAACTGGCATACTTGTTGACATCACTAGCCCAATAGTTAGAATTAAAGATAATATCCTTGCTCTCATTGTTATTCCTCCGTATCAAATGTTGTAAAATCATCATATTTTAATTGTAATAATATTATATCATTATATTAGGACACACTCCAATAGAAAAATCTGGTAACTCAGACTACTAACATAAATTGATTTTTATCAACTATCACGAGCACTTACCTCTATGATCTAAAATTACTCATTAAAATTTGTAGTTCCATATCCATTTGGAACCCCTACAAATTATGTTACTATTTATAATATCGAATAAATTTCTATTATCTTAATACCAATCTCAAAATATTTAACATAATTTTACTTATCTCCTAAATAAACCAAGTAGTTTCTCAGAACTCCTCCTTATCAAAACGCTATAAAAACAACCACTAAACTTAATTTAGTGGTTGTTTTTATAGTAAATTATATTATTTATTTATATGAATTCTCATAATCACAAATTAATTCTACCCATCTTACCTTTATACTATAAAACATAAAAACTCTTTAATAATCCTCTTAAGTTTACCTTTATTCGAAGTTTTTATTTTAGTTTCTTTAGTAATCACACTTGTCCTTATATTATGCTCACTCAAAATCGCTATTTTTTCATATTTTTCCTTTTTTAATACTTCTAAAATTTCTTTTCTTAAAGCATCCACTGAAATATACCTATCTCCGATATCAATTTTAACACATTTTTGTATTATCCTTCTTAAATTCTCATCAATATCAACCTCATAATTTTCGTCCAAAAGTGGCTCTATGCCTGTTGAAGGAGCCTTCCCTTTAACCATAAAGTATAAGAGCATTCCAATCCCGTATATATCTGTTTGCGTGCAACATTTTCCAAGTACGTATTGCTCTGGTGCCGCATACCCATTAGAACATGCACACACTGTATCTTGCTCGCAGTCACTTTTATAAATTTTTGAAATGCCAAAATCAATTAAAACAACTTTTCCACTCTCAGTTATTATTATGTTGGATGGTTTTATATCTCTATAGATGATAGCTGGATTTTGATTGTGCAAATAGCCTACAATATCGCACAAATCGGATGTAATCTTGCAAGTTTTTTCAGAATGTATCCTACCATTTACCTTAACATACTCCTTTAAAGTTTGCCCCTCAACGTAGTCTTGGACCATGTATAGATTGTTATTTTCATAAAATATATCAACAATTCTCCGAATACCTGGATGGATTAGATCTTTTAAAATGTTAGCTTCTGTTAAAATGCCTATATTTTTTATATCATGTATTACTTCTTTTATTGCCCAAAGGTTTCCAAGTCTTTTATTTTTGCATAAATAAACGGTGCCCATCCCACCCTTGCCTAGAATTTTTATTACCATATATTTTTCATCTAATATATCTCCACTATTTAGCATAATTCACCTCTTGTATAAATAATTCGTAACTTATCCACCTAATAATATACGTATAACTATCCAATTTTAAGGGTTTTTTCGGTTTTTGTCATATATTACCCAATAACAATATATATATATATTGGGTATCTAATATTTTTATGTTTAATTTTTATATAATTAGAAAATGCATTTACTATTATTACTTTAGCACAAATAATGTTATCTCAACAAAAGAAAACATTACTCAAAATAATTGTATCAAACTTTTAATGGATTTACCACATGTTTATGCAAAACTTTACAAGTAAAAAATTATATTTATTTACATTATTAAGTACCAATATTAACATCATGAATATAATAATACTGTAAAGTAAATTGAGGAGATGACAAGTGGTGGCTTACAGTGCTAGAGAATTATTGGCTAGAATAATAAAGTGCGAAGCTGGTGGAGAAGGCGACACCGGTATGAAAGCAGTCGCCTCTGTAGTTATGAACAGAGTAAATGTAGCCGATGGTGAATATCTTAGGCTAGGTCAAGGAGACATAAGAAATATTATATTTCAAAAGGGACAATTTGATTGTGCAACTTCTGTACTTGGGGGAGTGACTAACCCACAAACAATTTGGTCAAGTCCACCAGAACAGATACATTATGATATTGCTGATTGGGCTTTAGCTGGTAATAGATTATATACAACAGGTGGATCCTTATGGTACTTTAATCCCTTTGCACCAGGTTGTCCATATTTATTCCCTTTTAATGGCAGTGGAACTTATCAAGTTAGTGTTGCTCAGCATTGCTTTTACAATCCCACATCACTCTATTTTAAAACTTAATTGAAAATCATTATTTATAACACCTTTAGATGCCGATTAATATAATTTTTTAAGGAGGATCTTTTATGTTTATAGTGCCACCTAACAATTTTAATCCAAATCCAATGTGGAATACAAATCCCATGTTTTGTCATCCTCCAATGATGCCTATGCCAAATTTGGATGAGCCTTATGATACAAGACAAAACCCTATGCCCGGACCCTCTGCTGGTAACCAGGACTTTGAAAGTGCACCTCTCCCTCCCGTTGTAAACAATCCGCTCTATACTCAAGGTTGGTTAACAGAACAAGTAGGTAAATATATAAAAATAGAATTTTTAATTGGAACTAATATGTGGGTTGACCGAGAGGGCATTTTAAAAGAAGTTGGAATTAGTTATATTGTAATTAAAGAAACTGGTACAAATGATATGGTAATGTGTGACATATACTCTATTAAATTTGTAAGAGTTTTTGATAATCAAGAGCTCAAATGTCGGGTTTAAGATAACAAAAGTACAAAGTCTTAATATGCATAATAATTTAGAATCACAAAACATAAATTTAAAACTACAATAAAAAAGAAAAAAGTATATATTACGCGTATTGCAATACGACTAATGCGTTCGCTAAAAACTACTAATTTTAGTTTTAATTTAAACCAAAATTAGTAGCTCTAAAGCTTATTCAAATGCATTATACATAATATATACTTTTTTTACACAAAAATCATTTGTTATTAATTATAATACTTTCCTTTTATTTTACCTTTTCTACATCAGCATATTTTACTCCAAACGTATCAACAGTAACTTTTTTCATCTTTTGATCTTTTTTAGGTCTGTCTCCATTCCCAGTCTCTACAGAAACTATTTTATCTACTGTTTCCATGCCTTCTGTAACCTTACCAAAAGAAGCATAGTCACCATCTAAAGAACTAACATCATTAACCATTATAAAGAATTGTGATCCAGCTGAGTTGTTTTGCTTGTCTACTCTACCCATAGAAATCACTCCTCGCTCATGCTTTAGTGCATTATCAAACTCATTATTACTAAACTCCCCTTTTATTGAATAGCCTGGTCCACCCCCGCCTGTTCCGTCAGGATCTCCACCTTGTATCATAAAACCTGATATTACTCTATGAAAAATCAATCCATCATAAAATTTACTCTGAACTAGCGAAACAAAATTTCTAACAGTATTAGGTGCAATTTCTGGATATAATTCCACCTTTATAACTCCGCCATCTTCCATTTCTATAGTAACTATTGGATTTTTATCATTTACTCCCTTTTCCGTTGCCTTTGGGCTGCCATCAACCTTACTTTGTTCCTTATTAGCACATCCACCTGCAAAAACCACAAAACTTAATATAAATAATATCATTATTTTCTTCAAAAACTTGCTTCTCTTCATCTTCTAAACTCTCCTTCGTATTTATTATATATAATTAAATCAATATCTCTACTATGCCTTAATTACTTATTCCCAATATAAGCTGTAACAGCCTTTGCCTCTTCTACGTTACTACTTGGACCACAAATATTAAATTTACCATTATACTTACTATCTACTTTACCAAGTCTTATAAGTATCTCATTAAAATTCTTCGATGTATTAAGTGTTCCAGTCACTTCATATTGTCCTGTTTCACTATTTTTATTTTCTATAAACGTACTATATCCAATAGTTTTAAAAATATTATTTTTCGCCCATATTCTCTTTAGAATAACCGATTCCTTTATACCATCAACTTCTATGCTTCCAGTAACTTCATAATTTAAAGATAATTTCTTTCTAAATTCTCCGACAAGTTTAATTTCTGTTGATTTTTGAAATTCACTATTATCATCATACATATATCCGCTATAGTTTCTTTCAATGCTCACCGGTCTAAAATATATAAACGATATTATAATCATACCAATAATTGCAATTACTATTGATGCTTTTAAACCCTCTCTATCCATATTCATCACCTCAAATTTAAATTGTTTCATTTAATGATATTTCTCTCTTACCTAATCTATACATAATATTATAAACTAAGTTAGCTTATAATGCATTAGAAAAGGCTAAAGAAAAGCACTAAATTATGTAAATTTTTATGATTAAAATAATTGTAACCTGAAATTTATACTCTCACTCCTTATATGGAGTGAGAGTATTTTAATCCCATAATTCTATTTCTTTAGTTTAGGTAAAATAAAATCAATAAACACCCCTGTTCCTACTGCGCTTATAAAACAAGCAGTGCATATAAATAAATACAAAGCTTTTATTATATCTCCAAAACCTTCACCTGGATTAGTCCTAATCATGTATATGTTATATATCCCCATAAATAGAAAAAGAACTGTTGGAATATATTTAGCATATTTTTTTCTACCTGCTACCTTATGAATTAAATAAGTTATAAAAATCACTGCAATACATAAAGCTACTACCATCAATATAAATTTTATCATTATATCGTCCCCCCTATTATTAAATCATCTCCTGCGGAGCTGCATATTAACGACACTATGGAAGGCTAAACAATTAATAATTGTTTAGCCTTCCATAGTGTCGTTAAATTTATTTAATTTTCCAAGTTGTTCCTTCCTTAGTATCAAGAAGTTCAATATTCATAGCTATAAACTCATTTCTTAACTCATCTGCTCTTGCCCAATTTTTACTTGACCTTGCTTCGTTTCTTTCAATTATAAGTCTATTTATAAGCTCCTCATCTATATTTGTAGCTTCATTTTCAATTGTCATAAGATCTAATGATAATACTTTATCGAAATCTTCTATTAATATAGCTTTTTCATTATTATTAAGTTCATCATCTTTTAAAACATCGAAAAGTGCAGTGAGTGCATTTGCCATATTTAAATCATCACTGATATACGATGAAAATTTTTCTTTGTATGCTCCAACTTTCTCATCACTTACTATATCACTTCCATCAATTGAATTTAAAACAGTCGCAATTCTCTCTTTAAGCTTTTTGTAACCTTTCTTAGCATCATCTAAACTCTCAAAACTAAACACTAACTGTTTTCTATATTTAGACTGAAGACAGAAATATCTATAATCAAGAGGACTATATCCTTCTTCTTCAAGTCTTGATATCGTTAAGAAGTCCCCACTAGATTTTGACATCTTACCACTATCTAGTACTAAGAACTCTCCGTGCATCCAGTACTTTACCCATTTATGTCCTAGTGCCCCTTCAGATTGGGCTACTTCATTAGTGTGATGTACTGCAATATGATCTATTCCTCCACAATGAATATCTAAATATTCACCAATATATTTAATAGACATAGCAGAACATTCTAAATGCCAGCCTGGAAATCCTCTGCCCCATGGTGATTCCCACTGCATAATTTGATTAGAAAACTTAGAATTTGTAAACCATAATACAAAATCAAGTGGATTTTTCTTATTAGGATCTATTTCTATTCTACTTCCTGCTTTAAGCTCATCTATACTAATATTTGCAAGTTTGGTGTAATCTGGAAATTTATCAATTTCAAAATATACATTCCCATTAGAAACATAAGTGTAGCCTTTTTCTTCAAGTTTCTTTATAAGATCTATCATATCTTGTATATGGTCTGTGGCTCTGCATACAATAGTTGGTCTTTTTATATTAAGTTTCGTGCAATCTTCGAAAAAAGCGTCTTCATAAAATTTAGCAATTTCCCATACAGTTTTATGCTCACGACTTGCACCGAGTGCCATCTTATCTTCACCCTCGTCTCCATCTGATTGGAGATGTCCTACGTCAGTAACATTCATTACATGTTTAACTTTATAATTTACATACTCTAATGATTTTTTAAGTACATCTTCAAAAATATATGTTCTCAAATTACCTATATGTGCATAATTGTAAACTGTAGGTCCACAAGTATACATACCTACCTTACCTTCCGTGTAAGGTACAAACTCATCTTTATTTCTAGTCAAAGTATTATAAACATTAAAACTCAATATATTCACTCCTTCTTAAATAGTACAATAGTCTCCACGCCTTCGCAAAAACCCACACTAATAATTTAATCTTTGCAAGTATAAATATAAAAAGCTACAGACATGCTGCAGCTTTAAACTTCAAAGTATAAACAACAATAATTGATTTTATTGGCCCCTGTATTCCTTTTCACTATCAAATGAATATAAATTATTTTACTACCTAAAACAATTTATATATATATATAAATTCTAACATAATATTGCGATAATGCAATAAATTATCACAATATTATTTCATAATATATTATTAACCTCTACTGCAATAAAACTATCTTAACTTCTATTTAGAAATCTAATAGCAAATCAACTATATCCAAGGCCACTAATCATAAACATTAAAATTCCAATTAGCTCAATACATACCACTAGATTATACAATATAGCTCATGTTATAATTGTTAATAGAAACTTAACATTTTGCATTATAATATAAATTTTAGACAATCAAGTTTAACCTAATAAGTTAATTTGAGAATCTAAAAAAAGGAGAAAATAATGAAGAAAAATCAAATTTTCAAAACCTTTTTAATAAATATAATTTTACTTTGTGCATTTACATTTTACATTCCTGTAGCTTCAAGTGTAGCCGCAGCAGAAATAATACCCTCAGTTTCAATAGTTTCCTTAGATCATTTTCCATTTGTTGAAGGTGATAAAAATGAATTTGTAGTAGCATCGACTAATTATACTGCAAAGGTTCAATATCAACTTTTCTATACCTGTGAAACTACTATGGGTAGTAAATGGCAGCTTATTAATCTAAGTGGTATGAAAAATGGGTGGACAACCCCTGTAGATGCTAAGCAGCCAATAGATTTGGATATAAGTACTTTAAATCTTAAAGCAGACTATTATAGATTTGCCATAAGAGTAAGACGAGTAGGAGTAAAAGGGAAATATAGTAACTCCTATGGGGATTATGATAGCGCGTATCCTTTTGTACTAGATGTATTAAAAAATGCTGATATTGATTTAAATGGCGATATGGAAATTAACAAAGATAACTTTACAAATAAAGAATCTTTAAAAATTAATGGTATACACAATAGTAGTTCAAATATTAAATATAAATTGCATTTATATGATGTAAAAAATAATAAGTGGTTAACTAATTTGACGGATTATAGTGATACTTTAGAATATAATTTAAGTAATTTACCCGAGGGCCCATATATTGTTGACCTCTGGGGCAAAAATAACGAATCTAATTCTAAATATGATGGATGGAAATTAAAAATTATAAATGTAGAGAAAGAAACTATACCTAATGTTGCCATCGTTTCTTTAGACCATTATCCCTATGTAGAGGGAGATAAAAATGAATTTTTTATCTCTGCTAAAAAGTATACTGGCCAAGTTCAGTACCAGTTATTTTATACCTGCCAAACAACTATGGGTAATGATTGGGAATTAATAAATGATGAACAAATGCAAAATGGTTGGACAAAACCTGTAAATGCTCATGAACCTATTAAAGTAGACATAAGTAGCCTAAATTTGAAATCTAATTTTTATAGATTCGCTATAAGAGTAAGAAGAATTGGGTTTGTAGGTAGGTATAAAAATCAATATGGGGATTATGATGACGCCTATCCTTTTAATGTAACAGTATTAAAAGAAGCAGACATTAATCTTGACGGTAACATGGTTATATCCAAAACTGACTTTGCTAAGAATGATAATTTAATTATTTCTGGAGTTGAAACCACGGCAGGTGATACTCAGTACAAGCTTAATTTTTACGATCCAATAAATAATAAATGGTTAACTAATCTAACTGATTACACAGATAAAATTGATTATGATTTAAGTAGCCTGCCTTCTGGAAGATATGTAGTTGATTTATGGTGTAAAAATTCAAATTCTACTAAAAGCTATGATGGATGGAAGCTTAAGCTTATTAATATTACTTCTGATATTGTAATGGTAAGTAATATAGCTAATATTGACGCTACGACAAAAAGAAATGTACGATATTCGCTACCTCAAACTGTAAATACTGTATTAGAGAATGGACTCAGTAAAGTTAAACCAATAACATGGGATAAAACACCAAGCACTGCAAAAGCTGGTGTTTATGAATTTGAGGGAACAGTCCTAGGTTATGATAAAAAAGTAAGGCTTACTTTAACAGTTGAAGAAACTGTGGGTAACACTTCAGGAAATATAGCTAATTTAGGCTTTGTAGCAGAGAGCAATGATTGGATTTATTACAGGAATACTACTGATAGCAATAAGATGTATAAATTAAATAAAAACCAAGATAAGAACATTAAAATATGCGATGATATTCCTCTTTATATTAATGTTCTTGGGGATTGGATATATTTTTCTGATTTATCTGATGAAGGTAAACTTTACAAAATTAAGATAGATGGAACTCAGAAAACTAAACTTACCAATGTTTCAGTAGAAGAAATCCGAGTAGAAAATGAATGGATTTACTATTTAAATGCATCTGAAAATTATAAGATATATAAAATTAAAACTGATGGCACTTCAAATATAATGCTAACCAATAATATGTGTGGTAATTTGAATATTGAAGATGATTTTATATATTATACTAATTATGATGATGAAAATAATATCTACAAAATAAGAAAAGATGGGATTGGCAATAATAAACTTGGTAATGATAGTGCAGAATTTATTAACATAGTTAATGGCTATCTCTATTATGTTAACTTATCAGACTCCTACAAAATTTATAAAATAAAATCTAATGGTACTGGAGGACAAAAGGTTACAGATGAACAGGCTATATTCCTAAACGTAGCAGATGATTATATATATTATACTGATTTAAAAGATTCTAACCTTTATAAAATTAAAACGGATGGCACATCAAAGAAAACAGTATATGCTGGGTTTGTGGTTTGTCCGAATATAATAGGAAATTATGTTTATTATCTGCAGGATGATGACCATACTCATAGAACGAATATATTAAATCCAAATTCATCTAATGAAATATTTGGTAAATATTTTACCCCTTTAGACAAATAAAAGTAGATGGTTCAGAAAATCAAGTAATAGGATAATTAACCAAACTAGACCAGCGGATAATACGCTGGTCTTTAACGACATTTCAGAAAGAAATTCGTTAATATGCAGCTCCACAAAAATGATTTAACTTATAATCTCTAGATTCATAATAAAAAAGAGGAACATATGAGCAAAAATTCATATGTTCCTCTTTTTTATTTTCTGTCAGCAGATTGCTTTTTAGTTGTCTTATTTTGGTTTTTTGCGGATTCTCTAGTTATAGGAGTATCATAATTACTCTTTTCTAATCTAGAAAATTTATTGTCAGGTTGGCTATCTTTAGGCATTAAAACATCTCCCTTATCTATACTTATATCTATAGGTTTGACTATTTACAAAATTATATTCTAATTTAAAATAGTAAATCCAATTTTCAGAGAAGTTTTTAAATTTATATCCTTATTTATACCATTAATGTCTTTACTTATATATAAGGTATATTTTTCTCCTAGTTCAAAAAGTGTATTATGCACAATTTTTACACTTTTCTTATCAACAGACAACTGAAGTAATATAGGGAAATTGAAGTTCGTTCCTTGTCTACATATAAATATATTATCCTTTAAACTTAATTCATCAACCTCTTTGTTAAAGGAAATATTCCACTCTTTTGTTGATGTAACATTAGTAGTACCGTCCACTTTAGTCCACTCTACAAATTCCTTTTCATCAAATATTGATGTTTTATTATAATACACGTTGGTTGCTGGAGGATAATCTTGCTTTTCCCAAATATGATCCTCTGCGATTTCTTTATCACTTAAATTAAAATAATTGTAAAGTATTCTTCCTTTTACATCCGGTACTGGGTCATCCCAAGTGCAATCCAAATGATACCATATATTATCAAGCTTTACTAAGTTCCAGGCATGATTTCCACCATTACCTGTTCCCACAACTATTTTAGCTTGAATTCCTGACTCATTTAGCATTTTATAAGCTAATTGCGCATATCCATTGCACACAGTTAAACCATTTTTCAATGCATCATAAGCACTATATCTAGTAAGTGTAGTATCATAAGCTACATGAGCTACAATATAATCATGAATTGCCTTTTCCTTTTGATGATCATTCATGCTTACTTTTATTATATTTTTAAGTATTGCAGTTACTTGTGAGCTTACATAATCCTCTTGTATTTTTGTTGTATAAAATTCAAAATCAAAATTTACTGTAACATCATTTTGATATCCCTCATAGCTACATTTATATGATCTTATACAACTTTCTAAATAATCATCAGACTTTAAAATTCCATCTAAGCCATCTCCAATCAAATTTTTTAGATTAGATGTATCTGCTTTATATTTTATTTTAAAGCTTGTCTCTCTCTGTTCTAAGTGCTTTTTTAAAAAATCATTTAAATCTTGCAGTGAATATGCTATTTCCTCATAACTGGAATCAATATTTGCAATGACTGAATTTCCATTTAATTCTAAAGCTGATGGCTTTACTGAAATTAAAGGTAAATTAATTGTATCTAATAATAAAATTAATACTAAAATCCATATTTTTTTTAATAACCTCATATGATTTTTCACATTGCCACCCCTTCTTATAACCCTGTTATGTTTCAACATGACCACCAAACCTTTTGAATATAGAGGGCGCTCCCACCGTAATCCACAATCCAACTACAACATATCTAAAAAAATCAGAAGTTATGTTAATGGGTAGAATTTCCTTTAACGTACTTTTCAATCCTAAAAGAATAGTTACTCCAAACAACAATTTTATCATTTGCTTAACCCAAGTATTTCTAACATCATATTGCACATACTTTGACTCTAGGATATATCCAATATAAAAACCTAATACCGTTCCTGATATTGTATAATAAGTTTTTTCTTTTAAGAATATCATCCCAATGAGCATAGGTAAAATAATTATCATTAATATCCAGGGTTTTTTCGTTTCCTCCGAATAATCAAAAATATAATTAGAGATAAAAACCCATATTGTTCCAATCACTATTCCACCAATTACATCTGTTGGGTAATGCAGACCAAGGTATAGCCTAGAAACTGCAACTAAAATGATTATTAATATTCCAACTATATAAATCCACTTTTTCTTTTCCTTAATCATCCACGAAACCCAAAACATTGCAGATCCTTGAGTATGCCCACTTGGAAAAGATTTTCCTCCAGCAGTTTCTACCCTAATAGACCTTATCCCCTCTACTCCTATGGGCCTTGCTAAATTGACTAAGTCCTTCAAAACAGTGTTTACAATTGTGCCTGTAAGTAATGCAAAACCTAATTTGTATCCAAATTGTTTATTCAAGCACCAAAATATTATAGCGGCTGCAAAAATATAAAAATATTGCTCACCCGTCATTGTAATTAACTGAAAGAACGTATCCCAAAAGGGAGATGATATAGATTGTATAAATTTAATGATTTCTATCTGCATATTACCCTCCTTATCTACCTCATTTAACTTGTAACTTTTTTACCTGGTCAGACCATATTTTAACATAATCATCTGTGGCCCACTGTGCCATAACGGATACTTCTGAATTTTTAAGCTCAAGCTCTTTTAATGGAGATTCTCCTAAAACATTATCTTTTATAGCATAAACTAATAATTTTGAATTTGTTAACACCACAGCAATATCCTTATTAGGAGACGTATAGGCATCTACAGCACTCGGAACCTTTTGCTTTATAACCTCCCATGATGGAAATAATGAATCATAATTTACCAAGTTCTCTGGTGGCGCTATAGGTACATTGAAGTCCGCATATTGGTTTTTCACAGATGGATCGAAATAATCTAATCTTCCACGTAATAACCATTTCCCATTTTCTCTAAAAATCCCGAAACTTGTTGGCGAGGGAGTATCCTCTAATAGATTTCTATCCTTTTGTGAAATAGTTCTTAAGAATGATTCTGCACCAGAATTTAGAACTTCTCTCCCCTTTTCACCTAACACTTTAGATGCAACAATTGGAATTTCAGACCCAGTATATATAGTGTCAAGAGGAACGACCTCTAACGAATGAGATGAATATAATTGTGTGCCCCCTTTTACTCCACTTTCAATGTCTCTCTCATAACACACATAATCATTTCCCACAAAATTAATACTTTTCAGATCATAAAATCCTATATTTTTAACTTTTATACTATCTACTTTAACTTCCTTTCCTATTGGAGATGCCATCAGAAAATCTATCCCAAAATTAGAATCAATTTCGCGACTAACCTGGAGTTTCCAAAACCCAGTCCTCCTTGGCACAAATAAAAATGGCAGTTCCGAAATTTTTTCAATTAACCCATCAGAACTTATCCATAATGTTCTGTATACCGGTTGTAACATTGGTTTATTTTCATTGACATAAGGAAATTTATAATCAACAGTTTTATAATACTTTAAGCCTAATAAAAACCCAGATTGATTCTTTTTTATATAGGGTTTTGATCTCTTGTAAGATATTTTCCCACCATTTTCAGTGTCATCTATATCCATTTTGTTTTCAGTAGGTTGCTTTGACAGAAAGAAAAATACTCCATCCACAACAATAGCTATTGTGCTATCATCAATTTTGATAATATCTCTAAAATAATTTTGATTCGAAGTAATAGTAATGATCTTAATTTCAATTTGATTTATATGGAGATCTTCCATAAAAGATTTATAATTATTATATAAATATGTCTTTGTATCCACACTTTTAATCTTAAATTCAGGTTTTTCACAATTATCATCTGGTAAAATAACTTTTTGGTTTTCAAAAGACGCATCTTTTCCAATCCATTCTTTCGCGTCCTCTTCACCCATTTTTGACATAGCTGAAAAAGCATATCTCTCTACCCTCCAAACTCCATCTACTGGAATTGTTACCTTAGGTGGGGTTATTCTGCTTGTTGTTGATAAATCAACATTACTACAAGCTGTTAAATTTATAAACATTATTACTAAAATAAATAAAGATAAGATTTTCTTCATAACTTTGCTCCCTTGCTTTGGGATTTTGAAAAATAACCAATCATATGTTGGTCTATTTTATAACAGATCCCTTTATATAAATGTTCAACTCTTATATTGGAAGAATTATGCTTACTTCTGTGCCCTTTCCAAGCACACTATTGATTTGGAGTTTACCTTCGTGAAGCTTTATAATTTCATCACAGATAGAAAGACCTATACCATTTTTGGAATTAGCATTTTTACCTTTAAAAAACTTCTCCTTTACTCTTGGTAATTCCTCTATTGGTATACCACAACCTGTATCTATTATTTTAATTATAATCCTTTTATTATCTAAATTCGCACTCATGCTGACATTTCCTCCATTAGGTGTGAATTTAAAAGAATTATCCAAAATATTTAATAGAACTTGTTTTAATCTATTTCTATCCACAAATATTTGAGGCAAATTTTCGTCTATTACCAATGTAAGCTGGATATTTTCCTTTAACGCTCTAGGCACTGACAGACTTTTTATATTAATTAGTGTTTCCTTTAAATCAATGAAATCCTTCTTTATAGACACTTTCCCCGAGGATAATTTAGAGAAATCTAGCAAGTCCTCAACTAGAAAAGTTAATCTATCAGATTCCTGTTCTATAATGCAAAGTCCCTCTTTAAGTTCTTCTTCATCTTCTAATTCACTAGAATTTAATATAATAGACCATCCTTTAATAGATGTGAGTGGTGTTCTTAGTTCATGTGAAACAGATGCAATAAATTCATTCTTAAGTCTTTCACTTTTCAGTATTTCTTCAGTCATATAGTTTAAGGTCTTTGCTAGTTGTCCTAATTCATCATCAGAATTTATATTGATTTTCTCATTAAAATTCCCACTGGCCATTTTCTCTGCGCCTATCATTATTTTTTTTATAGGTTTAGTAATAATACTAGAAATAAAAATACTAACTATTCCAGATAACATAATAACAATTCCACCAGTAATCAAGAAAAATTTAGACAAATTATAAATGTCCTCATCAATTTTCTTAAGGGAAGTTATAAACCTCAATACCCCATTTATTTCACCTTTATAAAATAAGGGATATGCTACTGTCATAACCCCTTCACTTTCATATCCTTGTCTATCGATTATGCTACCAATTTCCCCTTCTACTGCTGCTTTAAAATCTTTACTCGCTTCTATTTTTACTGGAGTTGCCCCCAAGGAGTCCATAATTATGAATCCATTTAAGTCTATAATTTGAACTTCAGCAGCATTATTTTCATAAAAAACGTCTACGTTATTAGCTACATTTTCTTTCACACTTGCTGATGATAAGTATGTATTATAAAAGCTACTAGATAACTTTAACTGATTTGATAAATTTGATTCTAAACTTTTGTAATAATATTTTTTAGTAGCTGTAATTAAAAATCCTTCTACGATTATAACCGTAATTAGTATTACCAACAGGTAACTTCCAGCGAGCTTTGATCTTATAGAGTTCACTTTAAGCATCCCCCCATCTATACCCCGTTCCCCAAACGGTTTCTATATACTTAGGTTCTGATGGGTTTTTTTCAACTTTACTTCTAAGTCTTCTAATGTTCACATCAACTATTTTAGTATCTCCTATATACTCATATCCCCAAACTACATTTAAAAGTTCATCTCGACTAAGTGCCTTACTTGGATTTTTAATAAATATTTTCATAAGAAGAAATTCTTTTGGAGTTAAATCTAATTCTATATCATTTTTAAAAATTTTCTTTGAATATAGATCAATTCTAAATTCTCTAGAATTAATAAAATTTGATTCTGCCTTATTTGCATACTTCATTCGTCTTAAAAGCGAATTTATTCGTGCAGTAAGTTCTAATGGGTTAAATGGCTTAACCATATAATCATCTGCACCAAATTCTAGTCCCATAATTTTATCCATGTCTTGCCCTCTAGCAGTCAAAATAATTATTCCGATATTTTCATTCTGTTTTTTTAATTTTTCACAAAGTTCAAACCCGTTCATACCTGGAAGCATAATATCTAATATAACCACATCTGGAGTTTCCTCCAGTATTTTTTGCAAACCTTCTTCCGCTGATGCCGCTTCAAGAACCTCAAATTTTTCTCTTTTTAAACTAATTTTAATAAACTTTCTTATAGACTCTTCATCTTCTACTATTAATATCTTGCTCATTGTGTTCCCCCTGTTTACCTAATATTAAAATTATATCAAATTTCACTAAAAGTTATAAGAGTTTTATACATTATTATAAAGCATTTATAAAATTTAAAAAACAAAAACCAATCTAAGTTATAGATTGGTTCTTAAAACATTATTTATAAACACACTTTAATCCTTATTAGAATGTACCTTACTCTACCTTTTCATAATCCACATCAATAATAGGACTATCATCATAGTTAATATCACTGGAATCTGATTTATATGTGTCACTACTAAACATATCACCTTGCGCAGTAGGATTTTTCTTTGTACTTATATTAAAGATAGAATTTTTAATCGACTTTACTATTTTAAAACAACCCCATACTAAAACTCCGACAACTAAGGCTCTAATAACAAAGATAGCTATATAAGGTATTGTTACTACCAAAAGAAAAATAATACCAATTGATAAAGCTGATTTCATTAACTTTGAAATTATGTTTTTGCCCTTTGAATATTCCATGATAACATTAGCCTTCTTTCATTTAATACGATTATTTACTAAATTATAATCTAATTATAACATATAAATAGGGTCAAGTATTAATTGTCCATTAATAAAATATTAATAAAGTATTAAATAATTTACATTCTCATATTCAATTCATTTTGCAAGTACTATTGCATACCTCCATCTATTGTAATCACTTGCCCTGTAATATATTTTGAATTTTCACTAGCTAGAAATGTTACAAGCATGCCCACATCACGAACTTCTCCAAATTTCATCATAGGTATTTCATTAGTTAAAGATTCACGTTCATCAATGCTTAACCAACTATTCATTTCTGTATCTATAACCCCTGGCGCTATAGCATTCACCTTAATATTTGAAGGTCCAAGTTCCTTCGCTAGTGCCTTCGTAAAAGAGTTAATAGCACCCTTTGATGCAGAGTAAATTACTTCACAAGAGGCACCTACATTCCCCCACATTGAGGATATATTTATTATGCTTCCACTCTTTTGTTTTATCATTTCTTTCAAAGCGTTATGTGAACAATTTATTGTACCCTTAAGATTTACATTTAAAATATTGTCCCATTCTTCTGGCGACGCATCCATAAACAATCCTACCTTAGATATTCCAGCATTATTTACCAATATATCTATTTTCCCTAATTTTTCAACTGTAGTTTTTATCATTTGCTTTGAAAATTCATAATCACTTACATCGCCTTTAATTTTCAAGGCATAAACTCCTAGCTCTCTAATTTCCAGAAGTGTTTTTTCAGCAGCTTCATCATTACTCTTATAATTTATAACCACACACGCCCCAGCCTTAGCTAGTTCTATAGCAATACCTTTCCCAATTCCTCTTGATGCTCCTGTAACTATAGCTACTTTACCACTTAAATTCATAAAGCTCACTCCTAACCTAATTATTAGATACATTTCAAATGGTTACATTTTTGATAAAAGTTCTTTTTTCTTTTGATTAAACTCTTCTAAGGAAAGTGCTCCCTTTTCTACTAATTCAAATAGCTTATTGATTTGGCTAGGTATATCCATAACTTTAAAATCCTCATTAGATGTTCTAGATTCAAGTGTATATTCAATTTTTTCTAAAAAAACATTTGGGTGATCTTTAATGTACTGTTGCCTAGCTTTTAAAATGGATATGGCACCAACCTCTGACATTTTAGATTCTATAGTCTTTTCAACATTTAAATTGTTCTCTGTATAGTTAATTATCAAGAAAAAATGAATTTGCCTAGGAAAACTTAAATCACCTATTATTGGTATTTTATTTTCAATAATTTGTTTAGAAAGTTCTACATCTGTTTTAACTTGAACCTTTTTTATGTTTTCAATCCGTATAAAAAAATATTCTGAGGTTATTGCGGTGTTATATAAAACTCCAGAGTTATTTACTAATATATTAGCATTAAAAGCACATCTAATATTCGCGAAAGCTTTTCCACCTTCATTAAATTCCCTAATATAAGTTTCCTTATTTTGACGTATTTTTTTTATTATTTTCCATTTTTTATATAGTGATTTCATAATAATATTTTCACCTCAATAGTATTATTATCATTCTATCAAATATATTTTGCAACTTTTATTTTCATAACCGCTTCTATAAGCTACTTTACTAAATTTTCTATTTAACTCAACATATAATTACTTTTTATAATATATGGGTTATGTTACAATCATAGGTGAATTATAAAATAATATGACATGATAACTTTTTATATAATTACATTAATCAAAAATCCCAATGAAAGGAGTTAATATAATGGACAATAAAATTGTAAACTGGGGAGTAATTGGCTGTGCAGGAATTGCAGATAAAGCAACAATCCCTGGAATAAACTCTGCAAACAATGCAACACTCTATGCTATTTCGAGTAGAAATAAAGAAAAACTTGAAGACTTTAGTCAAAAACATAAACCAGTTAAATCATATGAGAGTTATGACGATTTACTTGACGACCCAGACATTGACGCTGTATACATACCGCTTCCCAATTCACTACATTGCGAATGGGTTATCAAAGCTGCTGAAAAGAAAAAGCATATCCTTTGTGAAAAGCCTCTAGGTATTACATCTAAAGAAGTAGAAATTATGAGAGAGGTTTGCGAGAAAAACGGTGTGCTTCTTATGGAGGCCTTTGCTTACAGACACAGTCCTCTAACACTTAAAGCGAAAAGTCTTGTGGAAGAAGGCGCGATTGGCAAACTTAAATTTATTGAAGCGAATTTTAGTTATATTTTGACTGATATGAGCAATGTACGGATGATTAAAAATCTTGGGGGTGGTGCTACCTATGATGTTGGATGCTATAACCTCAATGTCATTAGATATATAGCCGGTTCCGAACCAATATCTATCTTTGCAACTGGTGAGATAGGAGAAAAATCTTCTGTAGATGAGTCTAGCTGCATTATGATGGAGTTTAAAGATGGTTTAAAAGCTTTTTCATATTGTTCTCTTAATAGTATGGACCGATGCGGATATACTATAGTTGGCGAAGCGGGAGTTATTGAAGTTCCTGTAAAATTCAACAGTACTGGTTCTGCTAAAATAACTTTAAAAAGAAAAATCGGCATTGAAGAGATAACTATTGACTGTCCAGATAACTACATGCTTGAAGTAGAGCAATTCGGAAGATGTATTACAAACGGTGAGAAACCTCTTCTTACTTTCGAGGATTCATACAATAATGCAAGAGTTATTGAAGACTCACTAAATCAGATTAACAATAAATAATTTATAGATTCAAAAATATAATCATTAGGAGGTAAAATATATTATGGATAATTTTACATTTCAAAATCCAACTAAAATCATCTTTGGAAAAGGTGCTGAAAATCAAGTAGGAAAAGAAGTTAGTACATATAGCAAAAAAGTACTTCTTCATTATGGTGGTGGAACCATAAAAAAGACTGGTCTATACGATAAAGTAGTTTCTTCACTTACAAAAGCAGGTATTGAATATATTGAACTTGCTGGTGTTAAACCTAATCCAAGATTAAGTCTTGTACAGCAAGGAATAAAAATATGCCGTGAAAATGGTATAAATTTTATATTGGCAGTTGGTGGTGGTAGTGTTATTGATTCTGCAAAAGCAATTTCTATTGGAGTTCCTTATAGTGGAGACGTGTGGGATTTCTACTTAAATAAGGCAGAAATAAAAGAGGCCTTAGCAATTGGAACTATTCTAACCATACCAGCAGCAGGAAGTGAATCAAGCACTGGTAGTGTTATAACAAATGAGGAAGGATTTTTAAAACGTGCCGTTAATTCCGATTTAGTATATCCTAGATTTTCAATATTAAATCCAGAGCTTTCCTTTACCTTACCGAAGTACCAGACTGCCTGCGGATCAGCAGATATAATGGCTCATTTAATGGAACGCTACTTTACCAATTCACAACATGTTGAACTTATGGACAGATTAATTGAATCTACAATGAAAACTGTTATAAATAATGTTGCTATTGTTTTAAATCAAGCTGATAACTATGACGCTAGGGCTGAAATCATGTGGTCAGGAACTGTTGCACACAATAATTTACTTAACACAGGGAGAGTAGGAGATTGGGGTTCACACGATATTGAACATGAATTAAGTGGAATATATGATGTAGCTCATGGTGCAGGACTAGCAGTTGTATTCCCCGCTTGGATGAAATATGTCTACAAACATGATATTAATAGATTTGCTCAGTTTGCTGTTAGAGTTTGGAATGTAGAAAACTCCTTCCAATCACCTGAAAAAACAGCTCTAGAAGGGATTAAAAGACTTGAAGATTTCCTTAAATCACTAGACCTCCCAATCAACCTAAAGGAACTCGGAATACCAACTGATAGATTAGAAGAAATGGCTTCGAAGGCTACAAACTCTGATACAACAACAGTTGGTAATTTTATAAAACTCGGAAAAAATGATGTATACAGCATTTTAAAATTGGCTGAGTAAAAGCTAAAGATGTTTTACTTACCATCAAAATCATTTATACTATTTAACAAATATAAATCAGATCATATTTCAATTAGAGATATGATCTGCTTTTTCTTCATCTTGCCGCAACTATCTTTATAAATTTAATCTATACAAAACACTAAAATTCGATCATAATTTTTGTAACTTCTACCTATATGAATTTCACACAATTTATGTTACATTATAATTAATTGTATAAACATTTTAATTAATTTATCTATTTATATATTAGCATTTTTTAATGCAGTTGGGGGCGGAAAATGGCTAAATCAAAAAGAGAATTCGGTGAAGGACCTTTGTACACAATAACTAATTATATATTTTGGTTCTTTTTAGGTAATTTATACTTTCTACTTCTCAATATTCCACTAGTTTTGATATCAATTGTACTTTTATCAACTGGTGCAAACACAATTCCACAGGGGTTTACTTTTATTTTCATTATATGTTGTATCCCAATAGGACCTGCTGCAACTGCTCTGCTTAGTGTAATGGGAAAACTTATAAGGGAAAAAGATATTAATATAACAAAAGACTTTTTCAAAGCATATAAAACTAACTTTTTTCAATCATTATTTTTTTGGACACTAGAAATAATTTTACTGTGTATCCTATTCCTTGATATTAGATTCTTTATTTCAAGTAGTTATCCGCAATTTTTAACTATTTTTCTTTATGTCATTATGGCTTTTGTTTTTTCAATTAGTATGTATGTGTTCCCTATAATCTCGAGATTTTACTTAACTTGGAAAAACATCCTTAAACTTGCTGCATACTATTCCATTAAGAATTTTTATATTACAATTCTTAATTTTACTAGCTTTATAGTAGTAGGCTTCATATTTTTTAAAGTTTCTACATTTATATTAGTATTTATATCAAGTATTATCTGTTATTTAATAATGTTCTACCAACAAAAAATACTATTTGAAATTGAAGAAAGCTTCAAAAAAAACGCTGATAAAACTCAAGAATAAACAATTTTA
>NZ_JAENWL010000448.1 GCF_016650095.1 Clostridium sp.
GATAATTCTAATATTAACCAATTAGACATTAACAAATTCGGCATGTATGATTATTTGAAATATATATTTGATAAAAATCATATAAGTGACTGTGATAATGAACTTAAGCAATTGTTATAATAATATAAAGCAATAAAGGAGAGGATACTACAACCGCGTAGCTTCTCCTTTATTGCTTTTGTTTTATTTCTAACTTATGCTTACTAATTCTATTTTATAATTCCCATCAGGGGATTCTACTTCTACTATGGAGCCTATTGTCTGTCCGAATAATACTTTTCCTATTGGGGACTCAATACTAAATTTGCCATTAAATATATCTACTTGCAATGTTGTTACAAGTTCTAATTCTTCTATAATATCGCTATCTTCAAATTTTACCAGTAATTTATTGCCTATATTTGCACCTTTAGTATTAATAATAACATCATCTATAACTTCAGCGCTTCTAATCATTTTTATTAAATAACCCATTCTTCTGTAGTTCTCGTACATATTTGTTTTGGCAGCTTTATATTCAGCATTTTCACTCCTATCGCCATGAGCTGCTGCTATCATTTTTTCATGTGCAATTTCCATTGTTAAAGGACCTTTACGATAATCGAATTCCTTTTGAAGTTCTTCAACATCTTTTTTAGTGAGTTTATTATTCATTTTGTCACCCTCTTATATTTCACTATTATTAAGCATACATTTGTTTTATAATCCTAGCTTAAAATTACCCTTATTAAACAATAATATTCGTTTGAGGATATTCCTAAGATAACAATTATATCATCAAGAGACTATTAAATGTATATTTATAAAATTTATGCTCACTGTTATCTTGCATTTTAAAATTCTTTAATACTAAATATATAATTAATTTTGAAATTTAGTTATATATTTATAATACACAAAGTGCCATCTCATATCTTCCCCAGCAAGAGTACATAGATTATTCAAAAACAAGTCATCTTCTGCATTTCTAATATTATACCCATATGTTATATATGGAGGTTTGTAGCCGCACTCTGTGGCCATTATTTTTATATCATTAAAGGTGAAAAAAATATTATGATTTTTATCTATAATTCCATTTGAGGTGTATCGAAAGTTTCCCTTTAATAAATCTCGAATTACAGAATAGTGGGTGAGATTAGGCATTGTAGCAATTATATATGCTCCAGGTTTTAAATATTTTTTAAGCTCTTTTAGAAGATTTATAGGATTTTTACTATACTGAAGGTAATCTACTAATAATTCCCAGGAGAAAATCTTTCATCAAGTAACCCTACTATATCTAAGACTTCTCTTTTTATAAGCAGACAAAAACCAACAAGTTTAGCTTTCGGTTCCCATTTGGTTTTATCAGAGTTATTTATGCTTTCTGAAAACTTGATCATATCACTTATAGATGTATAGGGTATATTAATAGATTGATTATTCCATGCAAAATTTGTAATGGGACCAACTGCTCCTATTATAAATGCATCTGCTAGTCCGAGGGGATACTGCTGAATAGCATATTGTAGATTAATACCTAAAAAACTACCATCAC
>NZ_JAENWL010000108.1 GCF_016650095.1 Clostridium sp.
TTTAAGACTTCATTTTTATATTCCTGTTCATATAAATTGTCCACAATTTTTCTAGCATAAGTAATTCCATCATTAATTGACTCATTGCTTGCACCTAAATGAACAAATTCTATATTTAATCTTTGGGCATAGCTACAAGGAATTCCACCCCCAACTATTATTACCTGTTCCCTTTTATATAAATACTTACTTACGCATCCACCAATCTCTTCTTTATATCTAAACCTCTCAATTATAACATTGGAATTGATCATGCTTTTCCATTCCTCATAATCAAAATACTCTAAATCCGATATAATAAGCACTATCTCCTTATTAGACTTAATTGCTGTCTTTATTGAAAATAAAATATCTAGTGTAGTTATCCTGAGTTGTATTACCGGAATGTTTACTTTACCGACAGTAAGACTGTACCCGCCGCTTCGTGCTATAATAGCTTTTGCCCCTTTACTTTCTAATATCTTTCCTTGTTTTTCTATATTATCAGGATCTAATATATCAATAATAATTTTCCCTTGTTCTACATCTTCTCTATATAATTCTATTATGCTTTTTTTAAGTTCTTTATCAGAAGCAATTATGCCAATTTTTCTATTCATACGCACACTCCTTAATCTTTCCGTTATATTCATTATACCAAATTTACAGGAAATATTGAAAAAGTTTTATACTAATAATATCACATAAAGTTCACATATTTATTTAATTTTTAATAAAGAGCTTCACTATTAACGTATATCTCTCTATCACATAAAGTTCACATATTTATTTGATATTAATGCCACAATTGACATATATAATCATTATTATAGATAAATATTAAAAATTAAAAGTGCTTTTGAAGCTGCAACGTAACATGGACATTTACAATAAAATCAGAATATAATTAAGGAGGAAAAATATGAGTATATCATTAGTTTCATCAACATCCAATTCGGCAACAGTAACAAAATACTAGTAATTCAACTATAAATAAAGGTAATTCAGCAAATTCTAATTCTGATAATATAATTGATGTTTATGCTTAGTAATATGATAAGCGTCCCCCCCCCACCACCATTAGTTATAAATTGTTAACAATATTGACACCTAAACACACCAATTATATAGTATTATGAATGTATAATATAACCTTTAAGGTGGGAAATGGAGATAATTTATTATGAATCCTGAAAGCAAAAAAGCGTCTGAAATGTCGGAAACTTCTTCTATTTTACTTTCATTGTGTATTGTCGCTTCAGTTTTAGCCCTAGTTGTACTTAAGATAGTGTTAACCACTATGTAACTCATAGATATGTTGCTACTGATGCGCGTAATTGTAATTGCTTTAATCTATCATTTCATTAATTAAGCTTGTATGACTATGTCTATTCATACAAGCTTTTCAATGTAAAATGGGTACCTATAGCTCACACTTTTCACAGTGTGTAATCTATAGGTACCCATTTTACATTATTGTAAGCTTTTAATTCAAATTAATTCAAATTATTCCAAATTAATTCAAATTAATTCAAATTATTCCAAATTAATTTGAATTAATTTGTCTATCTTTATACTTGGGTCACTTATGAAAGTTGCAGAGAGCACCACGTATTTATTCACATAGCTAGATTCATTGCCGATCTTTACTGTTGCACAATTCCCTATATTTTCAATGACACTAGCCATAATAGGAGTAGAGTTGTCTTGATTTTTCACACTCCATTGTACAGCCTTATCAAATACTTCTGTACCATTGTCATATATATGACTTGCGTAAAATGAGCTTTGTGCAAGATTTATTGCTTCATTTCCAGTAATAGAAATAGAATAATTGTGTGTTGCAACTTCATTTGCAGGAGCCACAACTGTACTTTTAATTAAAGTCACTGCTGTTTGTGCTAAAAGCCTTCCATTTATGGATGCTTTCGTGCCCATACTAATATTTGTCTTACCTAGTACGATGCCCTCAAAATGAGCACCAGTACCAATAGCAACGGTTTGCGCTGACTGCCAGAAGATATTCTTCGCTTGCACTCCACCAGTTAAGATAATTTTAGTGTTGCTTGCTTGAGTAATTCCTTTAGCTATTTGGAAGATAAAAACATCATTTGCATCACCACTTAGATATACATCATCATTTATTAAAACACCGGTACCCCATTTATAAACACCAGCTGTAAGTGTTTGACCACTAATGTCTCCAGTATATAGTTCGGTATAGTCTGGAGCTCTTCCAGCAGCATCGGTATACGCTGTTTCCATGTTGCTTACAGCTGTAGTAAGATTGCTTGGAGTTGGAGACGCATAATCTGGAGCATATGCCTTTCCAACGAGTTGAGTGGAACGTGAAAATTCAGTAGTAGCATCCAATATTAGAGAAAAGCCAGTAATGGCAGTGGAATCAATTGGACTAACCCCTATGTTTCCAGTAACAGCAGAATTAGGAACAGTAGATATTCCTGTTTTTGCTAGAATCGCATAATCCCCAGCAGTACCAAGATTTATTGGTGCGGTACCAACTGATGGTGTTTCACTTTCAACATTAGAATATGTACTTTCGGAAGCATCATCTGATGCAGATATTTTAAAATAATATACTTTACCGTTCGTTAAACCAGGCACATCATAAGTTGTTTCAGTTACAGTAGTAGTAGCACTAATTAAATTATAGATTAAACCATCTTGCGAGCCATAAACATTATAATATGTAGCTCCTAAAACTGGCGCCCAAGTTAAGTTTATTTGTGAATTTCCAGAAGTTGCAACAAGATTTGTTGGAGCTGTAATAACTTTTGATGTTGGCTCAGCACCAAATGCTGAACTAAATGAAAGTAATACCATGCTTAATGCTAAAATATATGTCGATACTTTGAATAATTTGATTTTCATAATTTTCCCCCTATGTATTTTCTATATTTTCTATAATTTAATTATACTTCTAATTATAAACTCATAAAAGAGACTAAGGTCCCCTTCTCTCAGGGGCTTTAGTCATAAAAAGCTAGGGACTTAAGTCCCGGTTCCTTATTCAATTATGCAGAATATCAAGAAAAATATTTATTGACAAATATTAATTAACACTGTATCATGTTAAATAATATCAATGAGCAGAAGTAGTAGATAATGGAATTTAGTTTAAGCGAATCCGGATTAGTGAAAGCTGGGTACTGTAGCCGTTATTGAATGGGTCTGTGAGATGTGGTGCGAACTAATAGTAGCATTAACCGGAGTGTCTACCGTTACATGGACAGGGTATCGAGAAATCCGTACCTGACAAAGATAGTTATTTAGGTGGTAAAACGAAATTTTACATTTCGTCCTTTTATAGGATGAAGTGTTTTTATTTTTTTGTATCTAAATAACCAATATGGGTGGCACCGCGGTCACTTCGTCCCATAAACAGGATGAAGTGTTTTTTGCGTTACAAAAAAATAAAGGGGTGGTAATAAAATGGTCAATTTGACTGAAAAGGAATTTGAGGAGAAAAAATCTTTGAAAGTAATTTTTCCAATGTTTATTAAAATTAACGGTGATGAACTTACACCAGTAAATATCTTTTACAAGTTGAAGGGAAAATATAAATTTTTACTAGAAAGTGCTTCAACCATTGGAGAAGAAGGAAGATACTCCTTTATGGGAAGTACCCCCTATATGTTATTAAGTAGCCTTGGTGAAAATGTAACTATTACTAAAGAAAATGAAACTAAAAATCAAAAAGGTAAGGTTTTGGATTATGCGGAAGGCCACCTACTTAAAAAATATGACAAATTAGATTTGGAGCTTCCCTTCATCGGAGGTGCAATTGGTTATATTGGCTATGACGTAATTAGGCAATATGAACATTTACCAGACAATAACCCAGATGAATTAAATTTACCAGAAACTTTCTTGCTTTTCTATAGTGAATTTATATGCTTAGATCATTTTAAAAATACATTAATGTTAATTCACAATGTATTTCCAGAAGAGAATGAGAGTTATAATACTGTATTAAATAAATTAAATGCAATGAAATCAATGATAGATGAAGTGTCTTCCAATCATGAGTTAATTAAGTCATCACAAAACAAAGAAGTAATTTCTAATTATAAAAAAGAAGATTTTTGCAAGATTATTAATAAGGCAAAGGATTATATAACTGCTGGGGACATCTTTCAAGTGGTATTATCTCAAAGACTTAAAATAAAAAATAAAGTTGACCCTTTTGAAGTATATAGAAAACTTAGACGGAGCAATCCATCACCATATATGTTTTATATAGATTTTGAAGATTTTAAGTTAGCTGGAGCATCGCCTGAGAGCTTAGTTAAAGTTAAAAACAACACGGTAATAACAAATCCTATTGCCGGTACAAGACCTAGAGGAGCAAATTCAAAAGAAGACCAACAATTGAAGGCAGAATTATTAAAGGATGAGAAGGAACTTGCAGAACATTTAATGCTCGTGGATTTGGGTAGAAATGATATAGGTAAAATTAGTGAATTTGGATCTGTAAAGCTAGATAAATTTATGGAGGTAGAATTTTTCTCTCATGTTATGCACATATGTTCAAAGGTGTCAGGCACTTTAAACCCCGAATTAAATTGCTTTAATGCACTTGCCTCCTGTTTACCTGTTGGTACAGTGTCCGGTGCTCCAAAGATAAGGGCTATGGAAATTATTGATGAATTAGAGAATGTTAGGCGTGGTGTATATTCAGGAGCCATCGGTTATTTTTCCTATGACGGCGATATGGATACTTGCATAGCAATAAGAACAATATTATTCAAAGATGATTTCGCTTATGTTCAAGCTGGAGCAGGAATAGTTTATGACTCTGTCCCGTCGACTGAATATGCAGAAACATTAAATAAAACAATGGCCTTAATGGAGGTATTATAATGATATTAATAATTGATAATTATGATTCCTTTACTTATAATTTGTATCAATATGTAGGAGAGGTCTACTCGAATGTAAAAGTTATAAGAAATGACGAATTTACAATTGAAGAATTAAAAGGACTACCCTTAAAAGGCATTATTATTTCTCCAGGACCTGGACGACCAGAAAATGCAGGTCTCTGTATTGAAGTTATAAAAGCTTTTGAAAATATAATCCCAATTATGGGTATATGTTTAGGGCATCAAGCAATAGGTCACGCTTATGGTGCAAATGTTATAAGTGCACCAGAAATAAAACACGGAAAGACCTCTATTATTAAACATAATGGAAAAGATTTATTTAAAGATATAAAGGTCAATTTAAAAATAATGAGGTATCATTCACTAATTGTTGAAAGAGATACCCTACCTGAAGTACTTTCAATTACCGCTGAAACAGAAGATGGAATAATAATGGGAATAAAACATAAAGATTTTCAGATATACGGACTTCAATTTCATCCAGAATCAATATTTACTGAAGAAGGAAAAATGATAATCAAAAACTTTGTGGAGGTGATTTGTAATGTTAAAAATGGTAATTAGCAAAATTATAGCAAATGAGAACCTAACTGAAGAAGAAGCTTATACCTTTATGAATGGAATAATGAAGGGTGAAGCCACCCAATCTCAAATAGGAGGTTTCCTAGTAGGTTTGAGAATGAAGGGTGAAACTATAGATGAAATAACCGGTTGCGCAAGAGCTATGAGAGATAACGCAAAACGTATAAATTTAATCAGCGATTATGCAATTGATACCTGTGGAACTGGTGGAGACGGCGGCAAGACTTTTAATATATCTAGCGCCTGTGCAATAATAGCAGCCTCAGGTGGGGTCAAGGTAGCTAAACACGGTAACCGTGCGGTTTCTAGTCAAAGTGGAAGTGCAGATGTGCTAACTGAACTTGGAATTAATATAAATGTAGATCCTGCTGAGGCGGTAAAATTAATAGAAGAAAAAGGTATGGCTTTTCTATTTGCTCAAAGCTACCATTTAGCTATGAAAAACGCTGCAGGACCTAGACGCGAAATAGGAACTAGAACTATTTTTAATATTTTAGGACCACTCACAAACCCAGCTTTTGTCCGTGGTCAGACCCTTGGAATTTTCAGTAAAGACCTAACGAGTCCCGTGGCGAAAGTTTTAGGAAAGCTTGGAGCTGAGAGAGCACTCGTAGTCCACGGCGCAGATGGACTAGATGAAATAACAACTACAGACTTTACCTATGTAAGCGAATTAAAGGATTGTATTGTCACCAATTATAATATATATCCAGAAGAATTTGGTATTAAAAGAGCAACCGCGAGTGACATAAGTGGTGGCACTGCAAAGGATAATGCGAATATAATACTGAATATTTTAAAAGGAGCAAAAGGTCCCAAAAGAGATATCGTAGTCCTAAATACAGCTGCAGCATTATATGTAGGAAAAAAATGCAAAAATATAAAAGCTGGAGTGTTTTTAGCTGAGGATTTAATTGATTCTGGCAAGGCGTATCGTAAATTAGAGGAGCTCAGATTATCATGAATATATTAGAACAAATAGTTGAAAATAAAGTACATCAAATCGAGAAAGAAAAACTCGAAAAACCAATACAATATTTGATTAATATAGAAAATAGAAAAATAAGAGATTTTGAAAGGTCGCTTAAGGGAAATGGATTATCCATTATAGCAGAAGTAAAAAAAGCTTCCCCCTCAAAGGGAATTATAGACCCAGATTTTGATCCCATAAGGACTGCTTTAAGCTATGAAAAATATGGTGTTGACGCTATTTCAGTTTTAACCGAGAAAAAATATTTCTTAGGAAATGATGAAAATGTAAGATTTGTTAAAGAAAAAGCTTCTATGCCTATATTAAGAAAAGATTTTATTATAGATAAGTATCAAATATATCAATCTATTGCCATTGGTGCTGATGCAATTTTGTTAATTGCTGCAGTACTTAAGGAAAGATTAAAATCTTACTATGAACTTGCAACCTCCTTAGGTCTCCATTGCTTGGTAGAGGTTCATAATAAACCTGAAATAGAACTTGCACTCGAATGTGGTTCCAAAATAATTGGCATAAACAATAGAAATTTAAATGATTTCCATGTAGATATTCATACAACAGAAGAACTAATGAAATACATTCCAAAAGGTAAAATTGTAGTATCTGAGAGTGGAATAACTTCTATTAAAGATATTAAATACTTGAAATCAATTGGAGCCAGCGCCGTGCTTATTGGAGAATCCTTTATGAGAAAGCCTGACAGTGTAGAAGCCTTCTTGGATGCATGCCATGACTAAAATTAAGATTTGTGGAATTAGAAGACTTATAGATATAGAGTATATCAATGAACTAAAGCCAGATTATATAGGGTTTGTCTTTGCTAAGAGCAAACGACAAGTAGATAAGGAACATGCTTTTAATTTAATAAAAAATCTTCGTTCGGATATAAAAACAGTTGGAGTTTTTGTTGATGAAGATCCCAGCACAGTGATAGACATTGCAGAGAAATTAAAACTTCAGGTGCTTCAATTTCATGGTCATGAAAACCAAGAATATATAAATAGGTTTAAAGGCTTTGAGATTTGGAAAGCACTTAAGATTAATAGCCTCCAAAGTATTTCTGAAATAAGTAATTACACTTGTAACAGATTTCTTTTAGATAATAGTACTTCCGGTTCAGGTAAAAGTTTTAAATGGGACCTGGTAGAAAAAAATATTGAGGACTCTTCCATAATGCTTGCTGGTGGATTAACGAGTAAAAATGTTCAGCAAGGAATTATGCAACTAAAACCTTATGGGGTGGATGTATCTAGCGGAGTAGAAACACAGGGCTTTAAAGATTTTGCGTTAATGAAAGAATTTATTAAGAAAGTGAGGGGTTTATAATGAAAGGTCGATTTGGACAATTTGGAGGTCAATATGCACCTGAAACAGTAATGAATGCAGTTATAATACTCGAAGAGGAATATGAAAAGGCTTCTTCCGATCCTGAGTTTATGGCAAAATTTAAATATTATCTTAAGGATTACGCTGGGAGAGAAACTCCATTATACTATGCAGAGCGTCTTACAAAAAAATTAGGCGGGGCAAAAATATACTTAAAAAGAGAAGATTTAAACCATACAGGAGCTCATAAAATTAATAATGCATTAGGTCAAATACTCCTTGCAATAAGAATGGGAAAGAAAAGGATAATAGCGGAAACTGGGGCAGGTCAACATGGAGTTGCAACAGCTACTGTAGCAGCAATGTTTGGACTTGAATGCGAAATATTTATGGGTGAGGAAGATATACAAAGGCAATCTCTAAATGTTTTTAAGATGAAAATGCTCGGAGCTAAGGTTACCTCAGTTACCACAGGCACTGGCACATTAAAAGATGCTGTTAATGAAGCCATGAAAGATTGGGTTAGTAATGTGGAGGATACTTTTTATGTTATAGGCTCTACAATGGGATTACATCCATATCCAACCATGGTTAGAGATTTCCAAAGGGTCATTGGAGATGAGGCAAGAAAACAGATATTATGTAAAGAGGACAGATTACCAGATTATGTAATAGCCTGTGTTGGTGGTGGAAGTAACTCAATGGGCATATTCTATCCTTTCATTGAAGATAGTTCTGTTAAACTTGTTGGAGTTGAGGCAGCAGGAAAAGGATTAGATACTAATCAGCATGCTGCAACAATCTCTAAAGGAACTATCGGTGTAATTCACGGAATGAAGACATATGTGCTTCAAGATGAAGATGGTCAAATAATGCCTGTATATTCTATATCTGCAGGTCTTGATTACCCAGGAATAGGACCTGAACATGCTTATCTTCATGAAACTAACCGAGCTCAATATGTTTCAGCTACAGACGATGAGTCAATTAATGCCTTTATGGAACTAACGAGAGTTGAGGGAATAATTCCCGCTATAGAAAGTGCTCATGCAGTTGCCTATGCAATGAAACTAGCGCCAACATTATCTGAAGATAAATTAATAATTATTAATCTGTCAGGACGAGGCGACAAAGATATAAATACTGTTGCAGAATTAATGGGGGTGAAACTATGAATAGAATAACTCAAAAGTTTAATTATCTTAAAGAGAAAAATGAAAAAGCATTTATACCATTTGTAACAGGAGGAGACCCAGATTTAGATACCACCTTAGAGTTAGTTTTAACCCTTGAAAAAGCTGGGGCTGATATAATAGAAATTGGAATCCCCTACTCTGATCCTATGGCTGATGGTCCAGTGATACAGGCTTCTTCCACTAGAGCCTTAGCCAGCGGCACTAAAATAAAATATATTATGGAGAAAGTTGTGGAAATACGAGAATTTACCCAGATTCCACTGGTATATTTACTTTATTATAATTCAATATTTAAATATGGCTCTGAAAGATTTTTTGAGCAGTGCAAGGATGTCGGAATTGATGGATTAATAATTCCAGATCTTCCACTAGAAGAGAGAGCCGAAGTAATAGAAATTGCAGATAAATACGATATCTGCATAATCCCAATGGTAGCGCCAACATCAAAGGATAGAATTAAAGCAATCACTAATTTGGGAAAAGGTTTTGTATATTGCGTTTCTGTAAATGGAGTAACAGGCACAAGGCAAAAGCTTAATACAGACATTCAAGAATATATGGATTTAATTAAAAGCTACACTGATATGCCTAGAGGTCTTGGTTTTGGAATTTCAAGTGCCGAAATGGCAAAAGCATATGCGCCATATTGCGAAGCTATTATTGTAGGAAGTGCAATAATAAAATTGGTGGCAGGCGGTGGAACGCAAGAAGAAATACTAAAAAGAGTATATGATTTTGCACTAGGTATAAAAA
>NZ_JAENWL010000362.1 GCF_016650095.1 Clostridium sp.
AAGGTGATGAATATTTGCGCAAGTAATGGACACTTGCGAAGGTAATGAATAGCAACGCAAGTGATTTAAAGGAGGAATAAGTTTTGAAAGTTAATATAGGAACTAGGCGAAGTAAGCTTGCACAAGTGCAGGCGAATACTGTTATAGCAATGATTAAAGAAAAGTTTGATATTGATGGCGAAAAGGTACTTATTGAGACTAAGGGAGATAAAATATTAGATGTTTCTTTAGACAAAATAGGAGGAAAGGGACTTTTTGTAAAGGAAATAGAGCATGCCATGCTAGAGCAAAAAGTTGATATAGCAGTACATAGTATGAAAGATGTACCCTACGATGTGCCAGAGGAGTTCGAAATAGTGGCTATTCCAGTTAGAGAAGATGTTAGAGATGCATTTGTTGCCCTTAACAACATTAGCTTTTACGATTTACCTAAGGGGGCAAGAATAGGGACTAGCAGTATTAGACGTGGTACTCAGGTTAAGATATTAAGACCGGATGTAGAAATTGTACCTATAAGGGGTAATGTACAGACTAGACTATCAAAAATAGAAAAGGAAAATCTAGATGGAATAATACTCGCAGCGGCTGGTTTAAAAAGACTTGATATGGAAAATATAATTACTAATTATTTTGATCCGATGGATATGGTGCCAGCAATAGCCCAAGGTGCATTGGGTATTGAAATGGTTAAAAGCCATCCTCAAGTAGCTATACTTAAGAAATTAGATAACTATGAGGCTAGGATTTGTGTAGATGCAGAAAGAAGTTTCATGGCAACGCTTAATGGAGATTGTCACGATTGTATAGGAGCATATGCTTATCTTAAAGGTGAAACTATGCACATGATTGGAGTGTACAGAGTTAACGGAGAAATCGTTAAAAAACAACTTTCAGGAGATAAAAACAGATATATAGAGCTGGGTGATCTTCTAGCTAAAAAGATCTTAGACAATAATTAAGAATATCAAAATTAACATTTACACTTTACAATAAATAATGATTTGCACTTAGATATAGAATAATGTAAGTGTTAACGACATTTCAGAAGAAAGTCTCTTACTTGTACAAGCAGAAGGTACATACTATAACAAAGTGAAAACTTCAGAAGAAATATAAATCTCCTTTTGAAGTTGTTAATATTGCATCTTCAAAGAAGATGAACAGCTTTGTAGAAGATGATTTAACTGAAAAACAGAAGGGGGAAACTAATGGGAAAGGTTTATTTAATGGGAGTAGGTCCAGGAGAAGAGGAACTAATAACACTAAAAGCCATAAGAATGCTCGGAAAATGCACAGCGGTTATGTATGATAGATTAGCGAGTACTAGTGTACTTAAATACTTAAAAGCAGACTGTGAAATATTCTATTGTGGAAAAGAGCCGGGATGCCATTATAAAACTCAGGAAGAAATAAATGTAATGCTAGTAAAACTAGCAAATAAAGGGCATGTAGTTGGACGAATCAAGGGAGGAGATCCCTTTGTATTTGGACGCGGTGGTGAGGAAGCAATAGCTCTTATAGATGAAAATATTGAATTTGAAGTTATACCTGGAATAACATCACCAATAGCTGTTTTAAATTATGCTGGAATACCTATCACTCACAGAGGTATAGCTCAAAGCTTTCATGTATTCACTGCAATGAGCGCAGAAAAGCTTAATATTGATTGGGAAGCGGTAGCAAGACTTGGCGGAACTTTGGTTTTTATGATGGGTTTTAAAAATCTAGGAAAAATTGCAGAGAGTCTTATATTTAATGGGAAAAGTAAAAATACTTCTTGCGCAGTAATAATGAGAGGAACTACATCAAAACAGAGAAAGGTAGTAGGGACTTTAATAGATATTTTAGGAAAGGTACAAGAAGCAGAAATGTCATCTCCTTGCATTATTGTAGTGGGAGAGGTAGTTAAATTTAATGATCAATTTAATTGGTACGAGAAGAAACCATTATTCGGTAAAAATATTTGCATAACTCGTTCAAAAGCTCAATCAAAGGAACTCAGAGAAAGTTTAATAGATTTAGGAGCAGAAGTACTCGAGATAAATTCTATTGAATTTAAGAACACATCTTATAATTTAGATGCATACAGAGAAAAGCTTACTGGTTATGACTTTTTAACTTTAACCAGTGTAAATGGAGTAAATATACTTTTCGATTACCTAAGGGATATTGAATTTGATATTAGGCAGCTTAAAGCTAGAATTGCAGCTATAGGACCAGCTACTGCTGATGCACTTAAAGATAGAGGGATTATGCCTCAAATAGTGGCAGAACATTTTGTTGCTGAAAGTTTGTTTGAGGAAATGAAGACCTATGTAAAAGAGGGAGATAAAGTGCTAATACCGAGGTCAAAAGACGCAAGACCCTATTTGGTAGATGAATTAAGAAGCCTTGGATGCAACGTGGATGAAGTTTTCACATATGAAACACTATGTGGTAAATTAAGAGATGAAAATGAAATAAAAGATGTAGAACTTATAGTCTTTACTTCCCCATCTACTGTCAGAAATATGATTACGATGGTAGGTCTTGAAACTGTAAAGTCTAAAGCAGCACTCGCTATAGGGCCTATAACTGCAAAGGCACTTTTAGAGCAAGGTATTGAAGCTATAATATGTGATGAATATAGTGTAGAGGGTATTATTAGCGAACTTTTAAAAATGTAATTACAGTTTGGTGGAGTTAATAACATTTTAGAGCGTGTTTAATAACAACATGTGGATAAAATCATAATTTATTTAATTAGGAGTGGATAACTTTGTTCAAAAGAAATAGAAGGTTAAGAGAAACAAGTAATATAAGAGATTTAATTAGAGAAACTGTATTAACACCAGCGGACTTTATACTCCCTATTTTTGTAGTAGAGGGTGAAAATATTAAAGAAGAAATATCTTCTATGCCAGGAAATTATCATTTTTCACTTGATAGGCTTCATGAAATTATTGAAGAAGTTGAAGAAGTAGGTGTACGTGGAGTAATATTGTTTGGATTACCAGACCATAAAGATGAAGTTGGTTGTGGGGCCTTTGATAAAAATGGTATTGTTCAAAGAGCGGTTAAAAAGACAAGGGAGATATCAAAGGAATTACTTATAATAACAGACGTATGTATGTGCCAATATACTAGTCATGGACATTGTGGAATAGTGGAAGGCGCAAAAGTTGATAACGACAAGAGTTTAAAATACATAGCAGAAATAGCATTATCTCATGCGCGAGCTGGAGCAGACATGGTAGCACCTTCAGACATGATGGATGGACATGTAGATGCCATAAGAAAAATTTTGGATGTAAATGGATTTGAACATATATCAATAATGGCTTATAGTGCAAAATATTCCTCAGCATTTTATGGCCCATTCAGAGAAGCAGCTAACTCGGCACCTCAGTCTGGGGATAGAAAAACTTATCAAATGGATCCAGCAAATATCAGAGAAGCCATGAGAGAAATAGAATGTGATATTCAAGAAGGCGCAGATATTATAATGGTAAAACCAGCGCTATCATATCTAGATGTAGTAAGATGGGCTAGAGACAGATATGATGTACCAATAGCTGCATATAGTGTTAGTGGAGAATTTGCTATGGTAAAAGCAGCCGCTAAGATGGGTTTAATTGATGAAAAAGCTATAGCTATGGAAATGCATCTTTCAATGAAAAGAGCGGGAGCGGATATGATAATAACTTATTATTCAATTGATTTATGTAGATGGTTAAAGGGATAGTTGGGGAATAGTGATGGAAATAGTGAGGGACAGGTAACAACTATTTGAGCATTGATCCCAAAATAGTGGGG
>NZ_JAENWL010000112.1 GCF_016650095.1 Clostridium sp.
AAGATGTGGCACGAATTTTTTATTCCTAGTTATGATAGTTAGCATAGTAATGTTCTCTTTAACTGGTTGGAATTCAATTTGGGAGAGAATAATGTACAGAATAGTACTTCTTCCACTAATTTCGGGTGTAAGCTATGAAATCATTAAATGGATGGGGAAAAGTACAGGAAAACTAGCTAAAATTCTTTCCTATCCGGGACTTAAATTGCAAAATTTAACAACAAGGGAACCTGATTTATCTCAAATAGCTGTGGCAATAAAAGCGCTTAAAGTAGCAGAGGGTATTGAATGTGCATAAGGCACATTCAAATAAATAATAGGTTCACCTCGCTTAATCATGAATGAAGGTGGCAGAAAATGAAGATAGGAGAAGTACTTCTTAAATCATATGAAATTTTGAAAAAAGTTGAGATTGAAAGCTATTTGTTAGATTCACAACTTTTACTTAGTAAGGTTTTAAATGTGGATAAATTGTTTATAATGATTAATAGAGATTTTGATCTTAACCCAGAGCAGGAAAAAGAGTTTTCACGATTAGTTCAGATTAGAAAGAGTAAGATGCCTATAAAATATATTCTAGGTGAATGTGAATTTATGGGTATGAGTTTAATAGTAAAGCCAGGAGTTTTAATACCGAGACCTGATACTGAAATTTTAGTTGAAGAAGTAATTAAGCATATAAAGGAAAAAAAACATACTAAGGTATGCGATGTATGTTGTGGAAGTGGAGCGATTGGTATAGCTATAGCTGAATTTATTAAAGAAGCAAAAGTAACGCTTTATGATATATCTTTTGATGCTTTAGCTGTAGCGAAACTAAATATAGAAAGATTTGACTTACATACTAGGGTTAATGGGGAAATCAGTGATTTATTGCGAGTAGCTATTAATCAAAATATAAAATTTCAAGTGGTAGTATCTAATCCCCCCTACATAAGAGAAGAGGTTATACCTACTTTAATGGAGGATGTCAAGAATTATGAGCCATATATAGCCCTTAGTGGTGGGAGTGATGGATTAGATTTTTATAGAAGAATTACAAAAGAGAGTTTACTGGTTTTAGAAGAAGGTGGTCTTTTAGCTTTTGAAATAGGATATGATCAAAAGGAAGAAGTTGAGGATATTCTTGTAAAGTCAGGATTTAATAATATAGAATGTATTAAAGATTTATCGGGAAATGATAGAGTTATTAAAGCAATTTTAGCGTATTCACCACTAAAGTAGAATAATTCATAGGTATAAGCAATTTGTATATTGCTTATACCTATGATATAATGTTATGATGTGAAAATATATTTACGGAGTGATAAAAATGTTAGATAGGCTTGATTTTACAGAAAATAAATATGAAGAAATTTCAATAAAAATTGGAGATCCGACCGTTATTGCCAATCAAAAGGAATGGCAAAAGTTATGCAAAGAACATGCAGAATTGGAAATAATCGTTACGAAATATAGAATATATAAAAAAGCTAAACAAGATTTAGAGACAAATAAAGAAATGCTTAGAGAAGAATCTGATAAAGACATGAAAGATATGATACAAGAGGATATTAAAGACTTAAGTCTGGTTAAAGAAACTACGCAGGAAGAATTAAGAATTTTGCTCTTACCTAAGGACCCAAATGATGAGAGAAACGTGTTTGTAGAAATCAGAGCAGGAGCCGGTGGAGATGAAGCAGCATTATTTGCAGCGAATCTATTTAGAATGTATACAAGATATGCAGAGCGTAATAAATGGAAAGTTGAAGTAATGAGCTCTAATGAAACTGACATTGGAGGATTCAAAGAAGTAGTATTTATGATAAAAGGTGAATCTACATATAGTAAATTTAAATACGAAAGTGGAGTACATAGAGTTCAAAGAGTTCCAGATACAGAATCAAGTGGAAGAATACATACGTCTACCGCTACTGTAGCTGTTTTGCCAGAGGTTGATGATGTAGATATTGAAGTTAATGCTAATGATTTAAAAATAGATGTATTTAGAGCATCTGGTAATGGAGGACAATGTGTTAATACAACAGATTCAGCAGTAAGAATGACACATATTCCTACAGGATTTGTAGTTTCTTGTCAGGATGAAAAATCTCAGCTAAAAAACAAAGAAAAAGCTCTGAAGATATTAAAATCTAGATTGTTTGATAAAGCTGAGGCTGAAAGATCGGCGGGAATAGCTGAAGAAAGAAAGAGCCAAGTAGGTACGGGAGATAGAAGTGAGCGAATAAGAACTTATAACTATCCTCAAGGAAGAGTAACAGATCATAGAATAGGGTTAACATTGTATAGATTAGAAGCTTTTCTTGATGGAGATATAGATGAAATGATGAATACTTTAATAACTGCTGACCAAGCAGAAAAGATGAAAGCTATGGGTAACAATGAATAGGAATGTTTCAAAGTGAAAGGTGATACTATGAATATAAATAAAGCCATTAGAAAGCAAAAAAAAACTTATGAACGTTTTATGCTATCGATGTGCTTTATTTTTGTTTTATTACCAATTATATTGACAGCATCAAAGATTATAAATACGTTCTTTGTAATATATTTAGTTTGTATTGAATTGTTGATTGCCTTTGTCGTACTTCTTAGAGTCAACGAAGAATATATTGAGTTCAAATTGGAAGGGTACAAAATCAGTATATGGTGTGGACTTGCAAAGAATAAATTTATTATTACCTGTAAAAAAGTTAATTTAATTCACACTGATGGCAAAGGTAGGAATTTAGAAATTATTATAATAACGAAATCCAAATTTAGAAATACGAACATTCATCCCATTGATATAAACTTTTTAAAGACACATCCTTATGTTGCTCAAATGTATAACAAAATCAAAATTCAAAATCCAGAAGAAGATTATTTTTATTTTATAATTAAACATGGTGGATATAGAAAATATTTTTTGCTAGATGACTTATATAAATCTTGTGTTCAAGCAGTATTTACTGATGATGCTATAGAGAAAATTAAAGAATATAGAGATTACGGCATAAACCCCCACGTACATAAATAATATTAGTATAAAGAGAAAAAAGCATAAAGCACAAATGCTACTATACTTTATTCTCATATGGAATTGTAATTTGTATGATTATAATTTTGTAGAAGTGGGGGTATAAATTTGAAAAGTAGTATTGTCTTAATAATCATATTTTCAGGGGTAATGGCTTTGATTGGTACCATGGCAGGCGCATTTTTAGGTGTTGTTATGAAAAAGCCTTCCCGAAAGTTCTTAGGAAATATTATAGGATTTGCGTCAGGACTTATGCTTTCTATTGTGGTTTTTGAACTTATTCCAGAAGCTACAGAAAAAACAGGTCTTTTTGGAACCTTATTATTTTTAATATTAGGAATTATTATTGTTATAATAATAGATAAAATGAGTAATTTAAGCAGTAATGTAAATTCTCAATATACAAAGGTGGCTTTTTTGGTTGCTGTGGGTATAATGCTTCATAATTTTCCGGAAGGACTGATAATGGGATTTGGCTTTGTTAATGGAGATAGTTTAGGACTTAAAATGAGCCTGATAATTGCAATACATGATGTACCTGAAGGACTAGCAGTAGCAGTACCTCTCTTGCTTACAGGCGCAAAGAGTAGAAAAATATTATTTTATGCTTTTTTAACAGCTTTGCCTACAGCAATTGGCGCTTGGCTTGGAATTTATATTGGGAGCATATCTGTAAAAATATTAGGTAGTGCTTTAGCTTTTGCATCAGGAGTTATGTTATATGTAATTTATGGAGAGATGATACCGGAGTCTAAAAAGCTTTGGGAGGGGATTACGAGTACATTAGGAATACTATTAGGGATTATAATGGGGTTAATAATGACCAATGTGATTTAGATATCTTAAAAACTATCGAGTTAGTACTGCTTATCTTTTGAAGATGATTAGTAAAATTTTAATTAAGAGGTGTACGGATGAAAACAAAGATAGAAATATTGGATGAAAATAATGTGAAGCAAAATATAATTAATGAGGCAGGACTTGTTCTAGCTCAAGGCGGATTAGTTGTTTTTCCTACTGAAACAGTTTATGGACTAGGAGCCAATGCCCTAGATGAGTTCGCTGTAGCAAAGATTTTTAAGGCTAAGGGAAGACCGCAGGACAATCCACTTATTGTGCATGTAGCTAATTTTAATATAGAGCCTTTAGTTAAAGAAATACCATATATAGCTAAACAGATTATGAACAAATTTTGGCCTGGGCCAATAACGTTGATTTTCAATAAGTCTGATTTGATTCCTGAAACTACAACTGCTGGTCTTGATACTGTTGGCATACGGATGCCAGCAAATCCTATTGCGAGAAAACTTATTGAAGCAGCAGGAATGCCTATTGCAGCTCCGTCAGCTAATATATCCGGTAGACCTAGTCCTACTGATGTAGAGAGTTGTATTGAGGACTTAAATGGAAAGATAGAGTATATTATAGGTGGGGATAAAAGTAAGGTAGGTCTTGAGTCAACAATAGTTGATTGTACTTGTACGCCTTTATGTATATTAAGACCAGGAGCTATAACAATTGAAATGCTAACAGAAATAGATGAAAAAATATATATTGATAAAAATGTATTGTGCAAACCAACGAAGGATTTTAAGCCTAAAGCACCTGGTATGAAGTATAGGCATTATGCACCAAAAGCCCCAGTAAAAATTATATGCGGAGATTTAGAAAAAACAGTTGCAAAAATCAATGAAATAGTGCAGAATAGTGTGGGCAAGAAAAAAATAGGAATTATGGCAACAGAGGAAACAAAAGATAAATATCCGAGGGGCAATGTTATTTCTTTAGGTAGTAGAAAACATCTTGATACAGTGGGTAGAAATCTTTTTGAAGTCTTAAGGAGTTTTGATGCTATAGAAGTAGATTTAATATTATCAGAAGCCTTTGAAGAAAAGGGTATAGGTGTTGCTATAATGAATAGGCTTAAGAAATCCGCAGGTTTTGATATAACTTACGTATAGGTAGACTACTTCTTTATAATTGGTAGTTACTTAAGAGGAACATAAGGTAGATAACAATCGATAATTGTTATTTACCCCAGAGAAATACTAGGAGGTTGAGTATGGGTACATTATATATTTGTAATGAAAAAATGCAAAGAAGCTATATGATAGAAGCTATTTTTAATAAAATATATACTATAAATTGTATAGACCCATATGTTAAACATGTTTCAATTGATTCTAAAAAAAATGATGTATTAATGAATAATATATTCTTATTATTGGATAAGATAAAGAAGATAGTAGCACTTAAATAGTTTATTTAAATGCCGATATCTTCTTTTTTTGTCATATAATATCTTTTAATAAGAAAATATATATTGGAGGTGTTTTATAATGAAAATAGCATTAGGTAGTGACCATGGTGGCTTTAACTTAAAAAAAGAGATAATTGAGCATCTTAAGAGTAAAAACATTGAGGTAATAGATTTTGGAACTTACACTGAGGATTCTTGTGACTATCCAGAATATGCATTTAAAGTTGCACGAGAAGTGGTAGTAGAAAACTTTGAACTAGGAATACTTATATGTGGTACTGGGATAGGAATAGGAATTGCTGCTAATAAAGTACCTGGAATAAGAGCTGCATTATGCAGTGATACTTTTAGTGCTCACGCATCGCGTGAACACAATAATGCAAACATACTTACTCTTGGCGCGCGAGTTGTTGGTACAGGTTTAGCGCTAGATATTGTAGATACTTTTATAAGCTCTGAATTTCAAGGAGATAGACATCAAAAAAGAATTGACAAAATTACTGAAATTGAGAAAAAATATTCTAAATAAATATTGAAAAATAAACATTAAAAAATTGGAGGAAATTTATATGAGTAAAGTAACACAAATAACACATCCACTTATACAACACAAATTGGCATACATAAGAGAAAAAAATACAGGTTCAAAGGATTTTAGAAATTTGGTTGAAGAAGTTGCAATGCTTATGGCTTATGAAGTTACACGTGACATACAATTAGAAGAAGTAGAAATTGAAACCCCTATTTGCACTACTAAATGTAAAATTTTAGCTGGTAAAAAAATGGCTATAGTTCCAATACTCAGAGCAGGTCTGGGAATGGTTGATGGTATGCTAAAGATTATACCCGCAGCTAAGGTTGGCCACATAGGAATGTACAGAAATGAGGAAACATTGCAACCAGTTGAGTATTTCTGTAAATTACCTCAAGACATTAATGAAAGAGATGTAATTATTACAGACCCTATGATTGCTACAGGAGGTTCTGCAATGGATGCAATTTCAGCACTTAAGAAAAGAGGAGCTATAAATATAAAAATCATGTGTCTTATAGCTGCACCAGAAGGAATTAAGGCTATTCAGGATGCACATCCAGATGTGGACATATACGTAGCTTCAATAGATGAAAGATTGAATGAACATGGATATATTGTACCAGGTCTTGGTGATGCTGGGGACAGATTATTCGGAACTAAATAGTTAATTAGTATATAAAAATTTAAAAAGCAACTTACAGAAAATTATCTGTAAGTTGCTTTTATTTTCATGTGATGCATAAAGTCTTATTTAAAATATCTATTAAGTAATCCACTAAAAGCTTTACCATGACGCGCTTCATCTTTACACATTTCATGTACAGTATCATGGATTGCATCATAGTTAAGTTTTTTAGCTAAAGTAGCTAAATCTTTTTTACCTTGGCAAGCTCCATGCTCAGCATCGACTCTCATTTCAAGATTTTTCTTCGTATCTGAGGTTACTACTTCTCCAAGCATTTCAGCGAATTTTGAAGCGTGATCAGCTTCCTCAAAAGCGATTCTCTTATAAGCTTCTGCAATTTCTGGGAATCCCTCTCTATCAGCTTGACGGCTCATTGCTAGATACATACCAACTTCAGTGCATTCTCCAACGAAGTTAGCTCTTAATCCTTCTACTACTTCTGTATCTACGCCTTTAGCAACTCCAATTTTATGTTCATCCGCCCATGACATGTCATTTTCATTTTTCTCTATAAATTTATCGCTTTTTGCACCACAAACCGGGCAAACATCAGGTGCGAAGTCCCCTTCGTGAATATATCCACATACTGTACAAACAAATTTTTTCATATTAATTTTCCTCCTCATGGTCTTTAGGGTAGAAAGTAAGTATTAAATACTATCTCCCTTCGTATTTATTATAAGTATTAAAAATTATTAAGTACTTATAATATAAAAATAATTATCTAGTTTCATGATAATAAATAAAATATCAAAAATACTATTATAGTTTGATACGTCTTATATTAAATAGTATAATTTATTAAATGAATAGAAAATTTATATTTAACTCTTCTACAATTTAAAGTATACATCAACGGATAATTATTATCAAGTAAAATTAAATATCTTTTAAAAGAATAGTTCGAGGATATTCGACAATTGAGTTAATTTAACAGTTCTTCAATACCATCTAAATCTTTTAGATGGACTAAATTCTTATTGAAATCTATTAAGCCATCAGTCTTCATATTGACAAGTTCTCTTGAAAGTGACGGTCTTTGTACACCTAGATGCTCAGCAAGATTTTTTCTAGACATAGGAAGTATAAGTGCTGTGGTTTTTTGAATTTCATATTGAGAAAGCAAGTAATTAGATACCTTTTGTCTTAAGGTCTCGAAAGAGAGTTCTTTAATTTTCCTATTTAATAAAAGAATTTTACTGGATAACAATTGCATGAAATTATTTAATACCTTAGGGCATACGCTACACATAGCTATAATATCTTTTTTCGAAATATAAAGGATAATTGTACCTTTAGAAGATACTATAGTAGCTGGATATATATTTGTCTCTGAAAAAGCTATCGCTTCGCCAAAAATTTTTCCTTTATTTAGTTTTGCTAGTGTCACAACTTTTCCACTGGCGTAATGTTTTTGTACTTCGAGTTCACCTTCAATTACGATGCCTAGGGAATCGCAGGTGTCGCCTTCAAGTGCGACTATACAAGTTTGGCATTCAGCACAGTTCTTACAGTTATTAAGAATAGAATAGTTTATACTTTTAATTAAATTTTGTAATTCTTCATAAGTTAAACCTTTAAATAGAATACAAGTCTTTAGATCATTTAACAGGTTATCCATAAAATCACCTCAAATTTTTAAATTGGTAACATTAGTTACATATTATCATAAGTAATTCTAATATAATATGTACATAGAGTCAATAAAATAGTTATTTATTTGAGTGTGTCTTAAGGTAAATATGTAAAAAAAATCAGGAGGCGTTAAAGTGAAAAGGAATATTATAAGTATAAATGAAAATAAATGTAATGGCTGTGGATTATGTATAAATGCATGCCATGAAGGAGCCATAGAGTTAGTTAACGGTAAGGCTAGACTAATAAGCGATGAATATTGTGATGGGCTGGGAGATTGTCTACCACAGTGTCCTAAAGATGCTATAAAAATAATACAAAGAGATGCTGTAGATTATGATGTGCAGGCTGTTACTATAAAAAAGGAACAAAATAGCGTAAAGCCTAATTTACCTTGTGGATGTCCTGGTACAATGGAAAAATCTATAGAAAGAAATGTGAACCCGAATGTAGAAGAGGAATTGACTAAAGTTATTAGTGGTGCAGAGGTGGTAGTAGCTTCAGAATTAAACCAATGGCCTGTGCAGTTAAAGTTAGTTAATTCAAAAGCGGCATATTTAAATGGAGCAGATATATTAATTGCTGCAGATTGTACAGCTTATGCTTATGGAGATTTTCATAAGGACTTTATTAAAGGAAGAGTAACTATGATAGGCTGTCCGAAGCTCGATGATAATGATTATTATAAACAAAAAATTGCAGAGATATTAAAAAATAATAATATTAAAAGTATTACGGTAGTTAAAATGGAAGTGCCTTGTTGCTCAGGTATTGTTAGTTCTGTAAAGGAAGCTATGTTGCAATCTGGAATAATAGTTCCATATAAAGAGGTAACTATTAGCTTAAACGGAGTAATAATCTAATGATGTTAGAGTCAAAATCAAAATGATATACCCATTAAACTTAGACGTTTATGAAAAGCATATATTATACAAAATGCATTCCAAGTAGTTAATGGGAAAAATGCATTTGTAATAATAGATGCTTTTATTTTTTGATTTATCATAATTAATATATATATAGTTTATTAAACACTTTAAATTATTGATATTTTAGTGTAAAATAATAGTGATTGATTATGAGATTATTAATTTAGTTTTTGATTTTTCATCTACATAATTAAAATACATTTGTTATGAGGTATAATTATGGGGAGAATTGACAAGCATAATTATTATTTAGATATATGCGAAACGATATCCGAACGAGGAACTTGTATGCGGAGAAATTTTGCGGCTATAATAGTAAAAGATGATGAAATTATGTCTACTGGATATTCGGGAGCGCCTAGAGGAAGAATGAATTGTTGTGATTTAGGGGTTTGTAGAAGAGAAGAATTAAAAGTTCCTAGAGGCACAAGGTATGAACTTTGTAGATCAGTGCATGCGGAG
>NZ_JAENWL010000196.1 GCF_016650095.1 Clostridium sp.
AATCTTCTGGAATATCCTCAAATTTAGTACCTGGTTTTATTCCACCATCTGGATCTCCTATTTTCGGGTCATACTCGTACCCACAAACTACACAAACATATTTATCCATAAAAACATCTCCTCTTAATTTATTTAATATTGTAAACTACTTAATAGTCTATCCTAAAGCTTCTTCTATACTCTTTTAGTAATAATTATCAGTTCTTGTATTATAATATTAGTATACTAATTAATTAATAAATTGTCGGTAACATATGTTACTAGATTAATTTCTTATTTTAGATAAGTTAGTTATAATTCTATATAAATAAAAATGCTCTACTTTTATAAAGTAGAGCATTTTTATTTATATGCATATTTTAATTTTTCCTATTCTTCTTTCTTTAACTTCCTCTATTTTAAATATTACATTCTCATACACAATAGTTTTGTTTTCATCATGATTTGGAATAAATCCCATCAAACTAACTAAAAAACCTCCTATTGTATTGTAATTTTTTGATACTAAATTCAAGTCTAGGTTGTCATTTAATTCGCCAATTGAAAGTAATCCATCCACTATATAAGTATTGTTATCAACTTTTCTTATATCAGGTTCGTCATCATCATATTCATCTTCAATATTTCCCATAACTTCTTCTATAAGATCTTTATTGGTAACTAACCCTGAAAATCCACCATATTCATCTATAAGCATTGCCATATTTTTTTTAGTTTTTTGTAAGTCTTTAAATAATTCACCTATATTCTTAATTTCATAAACGAAGTAAGCCTGATGTAATATATTTCTTATTTTCACATTTTCAAAACCATTTCTATGTGCCTCTATTACAAAATCCTTCATATACAGTATTCCTATGATATTATCAACATCATTCTCAAATACTGGAACTCTTGAATGCTTTCCTTCTAATAACTCATCTAAGAACTGCGTAATAGGCTCATTTATATCAATTAAAAACACCTCAGTTCTTGGTGTCATAACTTCTCTAGCTAATTTATCATTAAACTCAATAATATTATTTATCATTTTTGTTTCAGTTTCATTTATGACTCCTTGGTTTTTCCCAACTTCCACAAACGATTTTAATTCCTCTTTTGATATTTTTTTTTCTAACTTATCACTATTAAGACCAGTTATCCTCACTAAAAAATTAGTGGATGCCGAAATTAACATTGCGAGGGGAGCCACTACTTTAGATACGTAGAGCATTGGCACTACTGAAAACATTGCAATAGCTTCTGATTTTTGTTGTCCTAGGCGCTTTGGAAACAGCTCTCCAAACACAATCATTATATAAGCTAATCCAATTGTTATGCAAATTAAAGCAATTTGATGACTATAAGTTACATTTAAGCTGTTTAAAAATCCTGCAAAATTATTAGACATACCTGTAGCAACAGATGCAATAGCAAAAAATCCAACAAGCGTAATTCCAATTCGAATAGTTGATAAAAAATTTGTTGGCTCCTCAATAAGTTTTACTAATAACTGTGCTTTTTTATTGCCTTCTTCAGCAAGATATTTAATTTTATTTTTGTTCAAAGATGCTATAGCCATTTCTGATGATGCAAAAAATGCATTTATCAGTGTTAAAACCGCAATTAATATAAATTGCGCCATTATACTATCGGGCATGGGGTCTGGTACCATTAAAAATTCCTCCTCTTAAATTAAAACATTTCATATTATATATGGTATCACAAAACTTGACTGCTTTATTGATAATATGAAAATAAATATTAAATTATATCTAATTCATCGTAACTTTTCCAAATAAAGTATTTATTTTTTGAAAAAATATACTTATTATGAATTATAGTTCTTATTGTTGGAATTGCTTTATATTTTACAGGTCATTATTTAACCGAAAAGTAAAGAACCTATCAATAATTTAATATAAATTTTAAAAAGAATTAGCAATATAATTGCACATTAATAAAAAGTACAATTATATTGCTAATCTATTTTTAGATAGACATCAATCTAAAATTATTTACCACATCTAACTAATAGTTCTTCCCATCTTTTATCAACTTCAGCTTGCATTTCTGCAATTAAATGTTCTTTGCCACTCTTGAATAAGTGCTTGAATCTTCCTTGTGGTTTCAAGAATTCTTCAATAGGCAATTTCTTTTTAGGAGTATAATTTAATGTCCATTTTCCATCTTCAACTTCATAAAGTGGCCAGTAACACGTTTCTACTGCTAAACGACATATTTCCATTAAGTCTTCAGACGGATATCTCCATCCTCTTGGACATGGTGCCATTACATTTAAGAAAGCTGACCCTTTTTTATAAAGAGCTTTCTCAGATTTTTCATGAAGATCTTTTAGATCCTTAACAAATGTGGTTTGAGCCACATATGGAACATGATGAGCAGCTATAATTTGGCCAAGATCTTTTCTATATTGTTTTTTGCCATCAGATTCTATACCTACTGGTGTTGTTGTTGTATCTGCAAATTTAGGTGTTGCAGATGAACGTTGGATACCAGTGTTCATATAAGCACCATTATCATAACAAACATAAACCATATCATGTCCACGTTCCATTGCACCTGATAGTGATTGGAACCCTATATCATATGTTCCACCATCTCCGCCAAAAGCAATAAATTTGCACTCATTTTTCAATTTTCCTTTTCTTAACAATGCTTTGTGGGCAGCTTCTACTCCACTAACCGTAGCCCCTGCGTTTTCAAAAGCATTGTGTATGAACGAATCTTTCCATGCTGTATATGGGTACATAAACGTAGAAACTTCAAGACAACTTGTTGCACAACCTATTACTGCTTTATCTTCTTGCTTTAGTGCACGCAACACCCCTCTTACTGCAATTGGGGCACCACAGCCTGCGCACATTCTATGTCCACCTGCTAAACGTTCTGGTTTATTCATTTCTTTCTTTAAATTATAACCCACACCATTCGCCTCCTATTCTCTTACTGAAAGATATCTGTATGTGCTTCCGATATCTCCTGTGTTTTTGATTTCATCAAGCGCGCTATATACTTCCATTATATTTTTAGTCCTAACATCACGACCACCTAACCCATAAATGTAATTAACCATTTTGGGTTTATTTGATGAGTCATATAAAGCACTTCTTACTTCTGCAAATACTGGCCCTCCACAAGCACTGAATCCTTCTGCTCTATCCATTACAGCTACAGCAGTTTTCCCTTCTAATGCTTTTGCAATTTCTTCTGCAGGGAATGGTCTAAAAATACGAATCTTAAGAAGCCCAACTTTTTTACCTTCTGCTCTAAGAATATCTATTGCATCTTTAGCTGTTCCTGCTGATGAGTTTAAAATAACTATTGCAGTTTCAGCATCATCTAATTTATAAGACTCAAACATTCCATATTTTCTTCCAGTCATTTTTTCGAACTCTTCCGCAACTCCCATAATAACTTTTTTTGCATCCATCATTCCTTGAGCTTGTTGTCTTTTATGCTCCATATAATAATGAGGTGAATCATATGGGCCAACTGACATTGACTCTTCTGGATTTAACAAATAATGCTTTGGACTATACTCTCCTACAAAACTTTTGACCTTTTCATCTTCAATCAATTCTATATTTTCAACTGCATGACTTGTGATAAAACCATCTTGACATACCATAACTGGTAGTCTAACATCGTCATGCTCCCCAATTCTTACAGCTTGTATAAAGTTATCATAAGCTTCTTGATTATTTTCCGAGTATATTTGTAACCATCCAGAGTCTCTTGTTGGCATACTATCTGAATGATCTGCATTTATGTTAATTGGGCCCGATAATGATCTATTTACCACTGCCATTGTAATTGGTAATCTACTTGATGCTGCTATATATAATACCTCAAACATCAATGCCAGCCCACAAGATGATGTCGCTGTAAATGTTCTTGCACCTGCTGCTTCAGCACCTACACAAGCTGACATTGAACTATGTTCACTTTCTACTGGGACAAATTCAGTGTCTACTTTACCGTTTGCAACGTATGTTGCGAAGTATTGAGGTATTTCAGTTGATGGTGTAATTGGAAATGCTGCAATAACATCTGGGTTGATTTGCCTCATAGCAGTTGCTACTGCCTCATTTCCTGACATTCTTTCTCTTATAGCCATTGTATTCTCTCCTCCTTCAATGTAGAGTTTCAATAGAAACCCTTTCTATCTATAATTTTCTTTCTTTACTCTGTTACCATTTCGATTGCGTTAAAAGGGCAAACTTTTGCGCAGATTCCGCATCCTTTACAATGGTAGTAATCAAAATCTAATCTTTTGCTATCTATTACTGGTATAGCGCAATCTGGACATACTGGTGTGCAAAGCAGACACTGCTTGCATTTATCTTCAATAAATACGGGTTTAACTGTTCTCCAATCTCCAGTTTTGAATTCAGATGAATTACCTTTTTCATAAATGTTTCCACCCTCAGTTATTTCAGTCCATTTTACACTCTCGTCTATATTTGTTTTACCCATTTATTTCACCTCCTGAAGTGCCATTTTTAATGCTTTCATGTTACCTTCAATTACTTCAGGTTTTGCTGCAAATTTATGTTCAAAAGAGAGTTGCATTTCTTTTAAAAATATGTCTTCAGGCATTATTTTACTAATCTTTGCAATAGCTGCAAGCATTGGTGTGTTTGGAAAATATCTTCCAAGGGTCGCTTCGGAAACTTTTTTAGCATCAATAGTATAAATTTTCCCTTCATATCCTTTTAAATTTCCACGAATTTCTTCTGGAGATTTTTCTGTGTTTATTACTATTGCGCCTTTACCCTTTAATCCTTTTGCTACATCAATTGAAGCTAATAAAGATTGATCTACAACTACTACGAAGTCTGGTTCATAAATGTTAGAATGTACTCTTATTTTTTCTTCACTTATTCTGTTATAAGCTGTAATAGGAGCTCCCATTCTTTCCGGGCCATATTCAGGGAAACCTTGAACATATTTACCAGTACTAAAGGCCACATCCGCTAGCAATAACGATGCAGTTTTTGCTCCCTGACCTCCACGACCATGCCATCTTATTTCTGTTACTTTAACCATATTTCTTCCCCCCTATAATCTTTTCTGTCTATATTTATAGCAAGTAGCATGCCAATTTTCAAACAACTTATAAAACCAGCATTCATCTAAATAATATATTGAATACTATTTCTTTTTTGTTGTAATTTTGTTATACTGTTAGAAATATAATGTTAGAATTTGTAAAGCAATTAAAAATGTGGAACAAAAGGGGTATAATATGGTGATTTCTCATGATGATTTTTATAAGAATAAATTATTTGAACTTTTTTGGGATAAGTCCAATGATGGTATTAATGTAGTTGACCTCCACGGTATTTTACTTTATGTAAATAAAGTTTCTGCCGATTACGCAAATACCACAATTGAAAAAATGATTGGAAAATATATTTCAAACTTTTATCCTGCTGCTGTTCTTCTAAAAGTTTTAGAAACTAAACATGCATTGTTAGATAAGAAAATACACTACGTAGCAGGCAAAAAATATGTAGTTAGTTCTTATCCACTATATGTTAATAATGAATTTGCTGGCGCCTTTTCAATTTTTAAGGATATTAAAGAAATTGATGATTTAAATCGTAAGATTAAGTTTCTCGAATTACATTTAAGTTTAAATAAATCAGAAGAAAACATTTCTTCTATTATTGGAAATGACGGTAGTTTAAAGAATGCACTTGTGCAAGCTAGAAGAACTGTAGGAGCTCTTGGAGGACCGCGACATTCTATTATCACAGGACAGTCAGGAACAGGTAAAACTATGCTTGCGAATCTTATTTATACTTATGCCAAAGAAGTTGGTGTCATTAACCAAAATGCGCCCTTCATTGAAGTAAATTGTTCTCAATTCACCAATCCCGATTTAGCGGCTGTTGAGATATTCGGTTCGGAAAAAGGTGCTTTCACCGGTTCTACCCAGCGAAAAGGCTTATTTGAACAGGCTAATGGAGGTATCTTGTTTTTAGATGAAGCTCATGCTTTAGAACATTACCAGACACTACTTTTAAAAGCTATTGAATCAGGTAGAATAAGGCGAATTGGTGGTATAAAAGATATCAGTGTAGATGTGATTATTATCGCAGCATCTACAAAAAATTTAAAAGAAGAATTATTACCTGAATTATATCAGCGTTTAGCCCAGTATGAGCTCTACCTTCCGTCATTATCAGAAAGAAGCTTTAAAGAAAAGTCTTCATTATTGGAGCATTTTATTACAAAGTATGAAAATGCAGTTGCAGATCTTCAAGGCATTAAGTATCATGTTGATTTTTCCAAGGAGACAAAAGCCATTCTTTTAAGAGCAGTCTATCCAAGAAATATTCGCCAATTCAGGGATATTATCAATTTTAGTATTGATGCCGCCTCTCCTCTAATATCAGATATTGGAGATAAAAAAGACCTTACTACTACTGTTCTTATAGAACATTTACCTTTTGAAATTTTTAATGAAGATGCTGACACTAAGTCTGCTAAAATAAATACTAATAAAATAAAAGAAAATATAAAAATACTCATTGATTCACTTCACTCGCGAGGTTTAGGACCTCGCAAAATATCAAATAAACTTAAAGATCAAGGATATACAATTGAATATTATCAGGTAGCATACTATCTAAAAAAAAGGCAATAATCTTGCCTTTTTTTTAGTATCAAGCTTTGTCATTCTTCTCTAATAATTATAATTCGAACAAGAATATTATATACAATAAATTTAGTAAAGCTGTCAAAAATAAAATTAT
>NZ_JAENWL010000028.1 GCF_016650095.1 Clostridium sp.
AAGCCACACTTTTGTATCAATCTCTGTTATTCCATAAGTAAGGTCTTTTAATATTTCTTTGCAATCACCAACTACAGGAATGAGAGCACTAAGATTTTTACCTATTTCTGCTGGATCAATATCAATATGAATAATATCTGCTGCTTTTCCAAAACTCTTAGAACCACCTGTTGCTCTATCAGCAACTCTCGTTCCCACTAGAATTAAAACATCGGCCTCAGCTATTGCCCTATTTGCGTATTTAAAACCATGGGATCCAATTAATCCAACATTATATGGATATTTTGATGGGAGTCCATCCTTACCCATTAAAGTATGTACCATAGGTATCTTAGATTTTTCTACAAACTTTAGTAACTCTTTTTCAGCATTTGCAGACATGACGCCCCCACCTACGCAAATAAGAGGTTTTTTACTATTTTTAATTCTTTCTAGTGCTTTTTTTATTTGACCCTTATGACCATATATGGTAGGCTTATATCCCCTTATATTTACTTCTTCCGGATATTCAAATTCAATTTCTGTGTTTTGGATATCAAGTGGAATATCTATAAGTACCGGACCTGGTCTTCCTGTTTTTGCAATATAAAAGGCCTCTTTCATAATTCTAGGAATGTCCTTTACATCTTTTACAAGATAACTATGTTTTGTGAAAGAGTCTGTTGCGCCAATAATATCTGCTTCTTGAAAAACGTCTTTTCCTATTAGATCGGTCCGAACTTGTCCAGTAATTGCAACCATAGGTATGGAGTCCATATAGGCAGTAGCAATTCCAGTTATAAGATTAATAGCTCCAGGTCCAGAAGTTGCAATACATACGCCTATAGTTCTTGTTGCCCTAGCATATCCACTAGCACTATGCCCTGCTGCCTGTTCATGTCTTACGAGTATATGTTCTATATCAGAATTTCTTAGTGCTTCATATAAAGGCCCAACTGGAACCCCTGGGTAACCAAACACTATTTTTACATTTTCCTTTTGTAAACATTTAATTATTGCCTGCGCAACTTTCATTTTTGTGCCTCCTTTAAATTTGAAATTAGCCTTGCGATATAGTCTCTCGAATTCTATCTACATCCTTTTTACATGAATTAGGATTGTGAGTATAAAAAAATAGACCTCTTCCCATTGGGGCGAAAAGTCTATCGCGGTACCACCCATTTTTATTCTTCATTTTATAACGACGTATAAGTTACATACACCGGCACGGCTTACGACATATAATATTTTTATATTACGCTATATAAGTATAATATAAAAGCATTATGCTTTCAGCTTACAACTCAAGGGTGAGATTCAACATCAGAAATTTGTGGGTTCACAGCAATTCCCACTCTCTGAAAAATGTTCATGACGTTTACTATTCCTATCGCAGTTTTTAAAATTATTAAATTATATTGATCATTGGGCTTCTTATATATATCACTATCACTATATAATATACTTTTGTAAAATATTCCAAATATATTCAAAAATAAAAAATAGACCTTTCGTTTTTGGGGCGAAAAGTCTATCGCGGTACCACCCATTTTTATATCTTAATTTTATAACGATGTACAGCTTGTATACACCGGCACGGCTTACCTTATATGTTTTATATATAATAAAATATATAATTACAATAAATTTCAGCTTGCAACTCAAGGGTGAGTTTCAACATTAGCTATTTATGGGTTTACACCATCTCCCACTCTCTGAAAAATATGCAGGATGTTTACTTTCCCTATCTTAGTTTTCTCAATATTCAAATTTATTTTCTATGTTGTAGATTAGTATACTTTATGAAATTTTCTTTGTCAACATCTTTTTAAAATATTTTACAAAATATAAAAAAATAAGTAATTAACCATTTTTAAGCACATTATAACTCAAAAGCTATAATAAAGCACATTAAGAAAACGCTCAGTGTGCTTTATTACAGTAAAATTATTATATTTTCTTATTGCCAGTCTTCACATCCACGGCCTAATCCAAAATAGTTTACAGCATAATTGGGGTTATAAAATTCAACTTGATTTTCTGTCTCTGCCTCAAAGTTGTCATTTCTTTCTGTCTCTTCCAAATAATTCACTTTTTCATTCAAATTTAACATTTTTATATCCTCCTTTTATTCTAAAACTCTTTGTTGCAGCAAATATTATTATATTTTCTTATATCCAGTCTTCATATTCACGACCTGCTCCAAAATAGTTTACAGTATAATTTGGGTTATAAAATTCAACTTGATTTTGTTTCTCTGTCTCAAAGTTGTCATTTCTTTCTGTCTCTTCCAAATAATCCACTTTTTCATTTAAATTTAACATTTTTATATCCTCCTTTTATTGTAAAACTAATTCTTGAATTGATTTTCCTGGTGGCACAATAGGATATACGCCTTCTTCCTTATCTATTACACAATCTATAAGCAGAGGTTTTCTTCCAGTCTTCACGGTTTTAAGAACACTTTCTAGTTCATCTACACTCGTAACCTTATATCCTGCAATACCATACGCTTCTGCCAGCTTTACATAATTTACATCATCATCAATATCTGTTTCAGAGTATCGTTCATTACTGAACATTTTCTGCCACTGCCGGACCATTCCCAATGTATGATTGTTCATAATCACAGTAACTATAGGAAGCTTATACTTTGAAATCGTCTGAAGCTCATTGCAACTCATTCTAAAACTTCCATCGCCAGTTATTAAAAGTACCCTTTTATCCAAATTCGCCATTTGACCTCCAATGGCAGCACCTAATCCAAATCCCATGGTCCCTAGTCCCCCAGAAGTGATAAATGTCCTAGGTTCCTTAAAGTTCCATTGTTGTGCCGTCCACATCTGATGTTGTCCTACATCTGTTGTCACAATTATATCTTCCTCAAGAGCTTCATTTAAACAGCGAAGTACGCTGTGATGTGTTAAGTTCGATTCCTCCTTATAATCACTTTTAGAGTTTGCTATATCTACAACCTTCCAACTTGCTATTTCATCATGCCAAAACTTTCTATCCTTTTGATCCATAAATAAAAGTAAAGTTTCCAAAATCGTATTCATATCACCAACTAGGGATAAATCTACTGCCTTATTTTTATCTATCTCAGTTTCATCAATATCAATATGAATGATTTTTGCAATCGGTGCAAATTCGTCTGCTTTCCCAATTACTCTATCACTAAATCGTGCGCCAATTGCTATAATTAAATCACTATTGGTCACTGCTAAGTTAGTTTCGCGAAATCCGTGCATTCCGAGCATTCCCAGTGATAACTTGTGGTTTCGTGGAATTGTACCAAGCCCCATCAATGTATTTGCTACCGGAATATCTCCTGTTTGTGCAAACTTACATACTGTCATTGAAGCATTACATGTTTTTATTCCTCCACCAGCATAGATTATAGGTTTTTTTGCAGACTGAATCATTTTTACCGCTTCTTTTATTTTCTCCATTTCTATATTAGTAGTAGTTTCTTGTTTTTTATTCTGACTTTTCGGCTTTTCATATTCCGCTTGACTTAAGAAAACATCCTTAGGAATATCTATAAGCACTGGTCCTGGTCTCCCACTTGCTGCTATTTCAAAAGCTTTTCTTATTGTATCTGCTAAGTTCTTTTCATCTTTTACAATATAACTATGTTTTGTAATAGATAAAGTAATTCCCATTATATCTATTTCCTGAAAAGAATCACGACCAAGCAAATTTCGTGGAACCTGCCCTGTAAATACAACCATTGGAATTGAATCCATATAAGCAGTTGCAATTCCCGTAATGGTATTCGTTGCACCAGGCCCTGAGGTTACAATGCAAACTCCAACCTTTCCTGTTGCTCTCGCATAACCATCTGCTGCATGAACCGCCGCTTGTTCATGAGCAGTTCTAATATGTGTAAAATATTCAAGTTCATCATAAAGTGCATCATATAGTGGAATCACTGCTCCACCCGGATATCCGAAAATAATACTCGCATCCTGCTCTTTTAAACACTCAAGTAAAATTTGAGCTCCATTTAATCGCATTGTCTCACCTTCTTTTCAATACATTTTTTCAGTTAATTTTCTCCAACAAACTCTTTAATTTCATATACATTTATGATTTTTCTGAGCTGCATCATCGCTTGTTCTATCCCTAAATTATATCCTTCATCTATTGTTATCATTAAATCTGAATACCCACCAATTTCACACTCTGTCATTACAAGTCCCTTTATTTGAAATTCTTTTCTTCTTAAAGTATTAGTAACTCTTACTAAAACATCTAAACCTTGTTCAGCCTTCGCGCTTATAGTTCTATACATTACAATTCCTCCTTTTGGGACAAATAAAAAATCTTCCATCCCTATAAACATATTTATCTATGCTTATAGGGACGAAAGATTCGTGGTACCACCCTAGTTCGTAATTTATTTTTATAAATTACCTCCATTTTTAGTCAAAAGAATTAAAATTTAAAAATGAATTCCCTTAACCATAGCCCTATATCGGGGGCACCCGTCTTCGTTTACTTTATTCGAAATTATGCGGTTCTTGTGATTAACCTTGCAAATCAATTTTTTGCAATTAATCATCATAATAATTTCAATTTCAACTCAGCAGCTCAAGAGTGATTATTACATATCCGTATCAACACCAACTCTCAGCAAACGTTGGTTCTCTGTGGTCTTACTGTGATATATTTATCTCCGTCATAGCCTTATTCTTTATATTGTTTTTTAGTATATATGCATTAAATCAGTTTGTCAACACATTTTTTTTATTTTCTAATTTTCCTAATACTTTTTAAATGAGACCTCTTATTTTTAAATTACTAAAGATTTCACAATAAAGACTTTACATTTAGTCTTACCATAACAATCTTTTTCTACAAAAATAAAAAGTTTTCATCCCTATAAACACATATAAATATGTTTATAGGGACGAAAACTTTCGTGGTACCACCCTAGTTCATAATTCAATTAAATGAATTACCTTATTCTCTGATCTAAAGAAATCTATTGTTAAAACCACATAAACACTTTAAACCATAGCCTTATATCGGTGGCATCCGTCCATGTTTACTTTATATCACAATGTCTATCGTAATACATTATTTCAACCTGGCAGCTCTAGAGTGATATAAATATCCACTATAACACCAACTCTCAACAATTATTGGCTCTCTGTAGTTTTAGTTTGGAAATTTACTCTCCATCATCACTTTTCAATTTTTAATTTGTTATTATTTTATATTATATTCTAACTTTTCTTATTTGTCAAACAAATTTTAACATTTTATATTATATTTTATATTATGGTATTATATTACATTTTGTATTGTATATTATATTATGGTATTACATTGCATTTTATACGTGTTTTATTTTTTATTGACATTAAGAATTTTTAATGTTAAGATTCATTTTAAAAATAAGTATATTGTTGTTGCAATGACGGAGATCGTTATTTTATAATCTTCAGTTACAGAGAGTCGATGTTTGCTGAGAGTCGATACTGGGTATAGGATACAAATCACTCCTGAGCTGCTTGTCTGAATAAAGTAGGATGAGCCGGTGAGCCCCGATAGAAGGCTTAGGTTTGAGAGAACCGAAGAGAGAGGTGTCTTTTTTAAGATACAATTAAGGTGGTACCGCGATTTACACTCGTCCTTGAATTTATATTCAAGGACGAGTTTTTTTTGTATACAATAACATAACTGAAAAAATGGAGGTTTTAAACATGTTAAAAGTAGCAACAAATTCATCATCAAATCAAGAATTAGAATTTTATCTTTCAGAAATAAAAAAGGCACAGACAAACCTAAAAGGTGTATCTAAGAAAACAGCCCTCATTTACAGTGATGTTTTCAGTAATGAATCTGGAAATTCCGTTTATATTAAACCTGAAAATTTGCAGATTACTGGTGCCTTTAAACTTCGCGGAGCCTACAATAAACTTTGTACATTAACACAATCTGAAAAAGAAAGAGGAGTAATAGCATCTTCTGCAGGAAATCACGCCCAAGGTGTCGCATATTCATCTGAGAAATTGGGCATTTCCGCTACCATAGTAATGCCTAAAACCACCCCTCTTATTAAAATTGAGGCCACGAAAAGTTATGGTGCAAATGTGATTTTATTCGGAGACTGTTACGATGAAGCTTATACAGAAGCAAAACGCTTAGAAAATGAGTATAATTACGTTTTTGTACATCCCTTTGATGATTTGGATGTAATGTATGGTCAAGGAACAATAGCCTGCGAAATCATCGACGAAATCGAAGATATTGATTGTATTCTTGTCCCCGTTGGCGGTGGAGGATTAATCGGAGGAATTGCCCTTGCAGCAAAAGCCTTAAATCCTAACATTAAAATAATAGGTGTAGAGCCAGAAGGTGCAAAAGCAATGAAGGATTCTATGGACAATAACGGAATCGTACATCTTGCAACAGTTCGTACTATAGCTGATGGTGTGGCCGTAAAAAAACCTGGAGACCTAACCTTTGAGATAATTCGAAATTATGTAGATGAAATTGTAACAGTTTCAGACTTTGATATAATGGAATCATTTCTTCTTCTTTTAGAAAAACATAAACTTATAGCAGAAGCTTCTGGCGCCTTGTCATTTGCCGGTTTAAAAAAAATAAAAGAGAAGGGTAAAAAAGTGGCCTGCGTTTTAAGCGGGGGAAATATTGACGTTGTAACGATTTCCTCAATGATAGATAGAGGTTTGGTTTCAAGAGGAAGACTATTCTGCTTTAGTATAGAAATGCCAGATAAACCCGGAGAACTTGTCAAAATCTCAACGATTCTCGCAAAAGCAAATGCAAATGTAATAAAGCTTGATCATAATCAATTTAAAACTAATGACCGTTTTATGCAAGTTCAACTTGAAATTACTGCCGAAACAAATGGCCATGAACATGTAACTACAATTATAAATGAATTAAATAAAGCCGGATATACTGTTAATAAAATATACTAATTCAATTCCTCAAATATGAAAGCAGTTCCTCTTCAATATTTTTTACGGTTTTATAAAAAGCCACCCAATTCTATACATCTGCGTAGATAGAATTGGGTGACTTTCATTTTAAAATATGGTTAAATCATCTCCTGCGGAGCTGAAATATTAACGACTTCAGAAGGAGATTTATACTCCCACTGAAGTTTTCTATTTGTTAGGGTATGTAACTCCCGCTTATAGAAGTGGGAGACTTTCCTTCTGAAATGTCGTTAAATTATTTTTTCCAAAATCCAGGAAAAGTTAATAGTAATATAGGATAAATTTCAAGCCTTCCTATAATCATGCAAAATGATAAAACCATTTTACTTAAATCCGTAAATCCTGAAAAATTTCCCGTTGGGCCTACTAGACCGAGGCCTGGGCCTATATTCCCTATAGTAGCCACCACTGAAGTAATCGTCGTTACTAGATCTTTTCCCTCAATTGATACAATAAGTACAGCCCCACAGAAAACCATTATATACATAAAGAAAAATCCAAGTACTTCAGACAATGTCTGCTCATTGATAGTTTTTCCACCGACTTTTACTGAGTAAACTGCCCTAGGATGTATTATTTTCTGTAAATCTCTCTTGGCAACCTTAAATAGCAGTAGGAACCTAATGTTTTTTATTCCTCCACCAGTTGAACCAGCACAACCACCAACAAACATAAGAAAAAATAGTATGGTCTTGCTAAATACTGGCCAAACATTAAAATCAGCTGTAGAATACCCTGTAGTAGTTATTATGGATACTACTTGAAAGGCTGAATATCTAATAGATTGTCCTACGCCCTTATATATAGTTCCATATATGTTTAATGATATTAATACTATTGAAATCATGACAACAAAAAAATATAATTTAAACTCTTCGTTTTTAAAGAAACCTTTAAAATTACCTCTCAGAGCTTGATAATACAGTGCAAAATTTGCTCCACATATAAACATAAAAGAAGTTATTATCATCTCAACATATATATTATTATATGACCCAACACTGGAATTCATATTTGAAAATCCACCCGTACCAACTGTACCAAATGTATGTATTAATGAATCATACAATGACAATCCAGCAAATTTTAAAAGAATAATCTCAATTATGGTTATAAGTATATAAATTCCATAGAGTATTTTTGCAGTTTCTTTTACTCTAGGAACTAATTTCTCTGGACTAGGACCTGGGCTTTCCGCCTTCATTATCCGTACTGCACCAGTGCCCGCTGATGGAAGAATTGCCATAGTTAGTATAAGTACGCCCATACCCCCTACCCAATGAGTGAAACTCCTCCAAAATAATATACCTCGAGGTAATCCTTCTATTTGTTGCAAAATACTTGCACCCGTAGTCGAAAAACCTGAACTTGATTCAAAAAAACAATCTACAAAAGATGGAATTACTCCACTAAAATAAAATGGAAGAGCTCCAAAAAATGACACTAAAAGCCAACCTATTGCTACAATAGCAAATCCATCTTTAATATATATACCTCTATTTTTGGGTTTTTTAAGGCTTAAAGTTATACCAATTATGAGCAGTATTAATATGGTATAAAGAAATGACCATTCACTTTTTTCACCGTATATTACTGCTACAATTAGTGATGGAAACATAGCTAGAGCTTCACACACTAATACTATCCCCAGATTTTTTAAAACCATTCCGTAATTCACATTATAGTCCCCCAGGGATCGCAGATTCTAATCCCTTTAATTTCGATATATTTTTTTGCTTTGTTATTACAATTATTCTATCACCACTCTTTATGATGTCATTCCCATGAGGTATAACTACTTCATGTTTTCTTACTATCGTGGCAATTAGAGTATTTTCTGCAATCTCAATGTCTTTTATTGATTTATTAACAAATTTACTACTCTTATCTACGATAAATTCAAGTATTTCAACACTGCCTCCAGCAATTTTAAGCAGTGATTCAACTGCATTTCCTCTTGCATACTTAATAATTTGATTAGTAGTTATGAGCTTTGGACATATAACACAATCAATACCGAGCTCACGTACAATATCGATATAATTTGTACGACTGATCTTCGTTACAACCTTTTTTACTCCCATTTTTTTCGCTATAAGAGATGACATCAAGTTTTGTTCGTCCATACCGGTAATTGCTACAAAGCCATCCATATTTCTTATATTTTCAGAAAGGAGCACATCTTCTTCTGTTCCATCACTATTAATTATAAGCGCGCTTGGAAGTTCTTCAGAAAGCTCATAACATCTTTCACTACTGATTTCTATAATCTTAATATTCATGTTCATACCTATTAAAAGTTTATAAAGATAGTGAGCAATTCTTCCGCCTCCCATAATTATAACATTTTTAATTTTTTCAGGTGATTTACCACACGCTTTGCAAAATTTAAATATATTGGATGCCTTTCCTATAACATATATAACGTCATTTTCTTTAATTAGGTCTTCACCTTCAGGAACAATTATCTCATTCCCTCTAATTATTACCCCAAAGATCACTGTAGAAGAAGCATATTTATTTATATCTCTTAATCGCTTACCGATAATAGCCACTTCAGCGGTCATTTTTAATTCAACCATTCTTACCCTGCCACTAGCAAACCTTTCCACATTGATAGCAGATGAAAATCCCAAAGTTCTAGCTATTTCTTCTGCTGCTGCAAATTCTGGATTTATTACAAAATCTACACCCAATTGATCCTTAATCAATGAGAGTTCATCGGCATATTCAGGATTTCTTACTCTTGCAACAGTCTGGCGAGCACCTAGCTTTTTAGCAGTAAGGCAGCAAACCATATTAATTTCATCACTACCTGTTACTGCAACAAGTAAGTCTGCTTTTTCTATTCCTGCTTCAATCAATGTGTTAGTACTTACTCCATTACCTTTAATACACATAACATCAAGATTATCCTCTACTTTTTCAATTACATGAATACTTTTATCTATAAGTGTAACATCATTCTTCTCTGCAGCAAGATTTTCAGCAAGCGTATAGCCGACTTTACCTGCTCCAATAATTATTATTTTCATAATTTCCTCCTAAGTCTTTCTAAGCATTCACTATTGGTAGACTTTTATTCCATACTTTTTCAAATATTTCTGATATAAGGCTAACAGTTTTACTGTCATTAGTTTGTACCACACAATCAAACTTACTTTTCACAACTAAACCACTTTTATATCTCGAAGATAGAGATATAATAAATGCCTCGTTTCCTACAACTATCAAGTTTTTTCTGAACACACTATTCATCCGTATCTTCCCACCAGAATTACTAATTTTATTAATATAATCTCTTGATATAATTCCGGTGCTACCAACATGTGGAATTAGAATTTTACATTTATTAATCTTGCCACTCATAAGTAACTTTTCTATTATTTTCTTAAATAATGGATGATCAAAGGTTCCAGAAATTAAAATTTGATAATTGTTTTCACTATTAATAGTAACTAATACCATTTGAAGAAATATATCTAATTCAGTAACAAATTGTATATTACTCTCCATAAAATCCCCCTATAAATATTAAATTGAGTATCATTCATTATACCGTTTTATTAACATATTACCAATAGTTATTCAATTAAAATTAAAATCAGATACATAGTAGTTGTCGGTTTTGAATATTTTCCCAGTGTATACTGATATAACCGTTATTCATTACTATTTTAACCAACATTATATACCCTACATTATCATACCCGTTACTACAATTGTCAAGATACTTGACCTATAATTTATTTGTTTAATATTTTATATGTTCTAATAATAAAAAATCATAAAATATGATACATTTAACTTAATAGCTAATAGTTGTAAATATGGCAATTTTGTATTATTATATATATAATATGTTCAGTATTCAAGAATCATAGAATTGGGTGTCTCTGCTTTATAATGGTTGGGGTGGGGCTACAGATGGGATGTGTTATAGTGAAAAAATGTATAAAAATTATTATTTTCACTTATCTACTGCTTATTATCTCAAGTATTTGCGCCTTTGGTGTCATAGACACTTCGCTAACCTTGACTACACAAGAAAAACAATGGCTACTTAACAATAAAGAAAGAATTTTAACCCTAGGTGTTGATCCTAATTCAGGTATGGAATACTTCAAATATAGAGGTGAAGAAAAAGGATATTTAATTCCATTAATTTCTCGTTTTAAAATAGATTTGGGAATAAATATTCAACTTGAAACATCAAAGAGCTGGGGTGAAATCTATTCTGGTCTTCATACTGGTAATATAGATATTATTTTTGGAGCAAACGAAACAACCGAAAGAAAAAAAACAATGTCATATACTCAACCTGTGTATAAAATTCCTTACGCAATTATTGGCAAACATGGAGATTCCATTAATACAATAGGTGATATTGATAATAAGACAGTAGGTTTTATGAAAGAAGATATTATAATTGATATGCTTCCAAAAATATATAAGAATATAAAATATATAAAGAAACTTTATGAATCGAGAGAAGAATGTATTGCAGCAATAAATAAAAATGAAGTTGATGCTTTAATAATCTCTGGTGGTCCAATTGTTTATGATCATATATACCGATTTCCAGAATTAACTTATGCTTTTAAACTAAGTACAATTACCTCTGATTTGACACTTTCTGCAAGAAAAAGTGATGAAATCTTGATTAATATACTAAACAAGGAAATTGAACATTTAAAAGGACCTCTTCTCACTAAAATTATTAATATAGGTGAAGTCGAGTATCATGCGAAAATAATGAATCTTACACCCTCAGAGATTAGTTGGCTTAAAAATGATGGAAAAGCAGTTGTTGGAATTACTAAAGATTATTTGCCCTTCGACTATTATGATAATGGTGAATATAAAGGAATAAGTGGACAAATTATAAAAGAGATATCTCAGAAGACAGGTATAAAATTTATAAATCAGTACAGTGATTTTGATGACTTAAGTATGAAGCTGAAAAAAGGTGATATTGACATTTTAAATATTGCTAAAACTGAGGATCGATTAAAATATTTATTATATCCAAGGCCTTATAGCACCGAAAGAGATATCATTGTAGGCAGAAAAGATAGTAAAGATGTACGGGATATTTTTGGGTTAGAAGGTAAAAGAGTTGCTGTAATTAAAGGCTTTTGGCATTATGAACATTTAATAAAAAATCTAACAACCGTAAATATTATCCAGACAAATTCAATTCAAGAATCCTTGGCACTGGTACAAAAGGGAAAGGCTGATTACTTAATTGAAAATCCTACTGTTGTTCGTTACTACACAGAATAATTACAGCTATATGATCTCGTAGAAAAAGGTGTCACAAGCACTGATTCTTATTTATATTATGGCATAACAAAAGGAAAGCCAGAATTAGCTAGTATCATTAATAAAGTTATCCCTTTAATAGATATCAGAGAATTAACCAAAATCGGTTATGACGAAGTTCCTCATGTAAGCACTAAAAACCATATGCAAAATTTAATATTTGCAATAATTGGATTGGTTGTCTTATTGATTTTTGTCATTCTATATGTGGTTAGATTAATTAAAGCTTTAATAAAGGAAAAGCTGGCCTCTGAGTTATTGCGACAAAAGGAAGAATTTCTTTGCATTGATCCACTGACTACTCTCTATAATAGAAACTATTTTAGTTCCAAAATAGAGAATATACTGGATTTTTTTACCTATCCCCAGAGCTTTATCGTTACTGACATTAATAATTTAAAAGTTACTAATGATAAATATGGTCACCTACTTGGAGATGAGTTGTTGAGACGTTTTGCAGGATTGCTTAAGGAAAATTGCCCTACTGAGGCTTTATTAATTCGAATGGGCGGAGATGAATTTCTTATAATTTTAGAGAATGCAAATGAAGGTAAAGCAGAAGAGATTATAAAAAACATGAAAATTAATGCACCAAAGAGCTCTATTTTAATTTCTGAAAACGATATAATAAATGTGAGTGCTGCATTTGGATATGCCACTCGTTATTCAGTAGTCAAAACCTTTGATGAAATGTTTAAGGATGCAGATGCAATGATGTATAATGACAAGAAAATGTTTAAAACCCACTAAGTACAATCATATCCAATCAAAAAAAAGATAGTAAAACCACAAAACACGGTTTTACTATCTTTTTCAATTATAACATATCCGTTTCATATCTCTTGGCGTTCATATTTCCATCTAATATACTGGATATTTGCCACATAGTTGGACTACTTTCTCTCTAATTGGTTCTAAATTTCCTTCTCTATTTTCTATAGTTTCATTTATAAGTTCAGCTATCTTTTTCATTTCCTCTTCTTTAAATCCTCTTGTAGTTACAGCAGGCGTACCAACTCTTATACCACTTGTAACAAAAGGACTTAAAGTTTCATTTGGTACAGTATTTTTGTTTACAGTAATACCAACAAGATCTAATAGTTTTTCAGCTTCCTTACCTGTAATATTTTTATTCGTTAATTCTATAAGTAAAAGATGATTGTCTGTACCACCTGATACTAATTTAAAGCCATATTTTATAAGCTCTTCTCCGAGTATCTTTGCATTTTTAACAACTTGTTCAATATAAACTTTGAATTCTGGTCTAAGCGCTTCTCCAAAGCAAACAGCTTTAGCTGCTATAGTCTGCATTAATGGTCCACCTTGCATACCTGGAAAGATAGATTTATCTATTTGTTTTGCATATTTTTCTTTACACAAAATTGCTCCACCCCTAGGTCCTCTTAAAGTTTTATGGGTTGTAGTAGTAACGAAATCAGCATATGGCACTGGAGACTCATGTGCTCCTGTTGCAACAAGCCCTGCTATATGAGCCATATCTACAAACATATATGCGCCTACCTCATCGCAAATTTCTTTAAATACTTTAAAATCGATAGCTCTTGGATAAGCAGACGCACCAATAACTATCATTTTAGGATTATGTTTTTTAGCGAGTGTCCTAACTTCATCATAGTCTATAGTTTCTGTTTCTGAATTAACACCATAAGGAATAAAGTTGTATAATATTCCTGAAAAATTCACGGGACTTCCATGAGTTAAGTGGCCACCATGACTTAAATTCATACCTAGTACAGTATCACCTGGTTTAAGCACAGAGAAGTATACAGCCATATTAGCTTGCGAACCTGAATGGGGTTGAACATTAACATGTTCGCAACCAAAAAGTTCCTTCATTCTATCTCGAGCTAAGTTTTCTACTTTATCAACTACTTCACAACCACCATAATATCTTTTAGCAGGATAGCCTTCGGCATATTTATTAGTTAAAATAGAACCATTTGCCTCTAGAACTGCTCTGCTAACAAAATTTTCAGAAGCGATTAGTTCAATATGATCCTCTTGCCTTTTATTCTCCTCTTCAATAATTTCGTAAACCAATAAATCACTGTTTTTTAAATATTCCATAATATTTATGACCATCCTTTCATCGTTTAAATTAAAGCATCACTAGGGTGCTTTATTAGTAATTTTTGAAACCAATAAAAATAACTATTACAATTATATTATAAAAGGTAAATAGGTATTTTTCAACAAAAACATGAAAATATTCCTAAATATTCTGAATTCTTTATTTAATATTAGTATTTTTACAATATTTTCACCTAAAATGTCACTTTCGTGTACACACTATATATATATGTAGCATAATCCACACTACAAACATTAATAAATAATCTAATTTTCTAACTAATAATTTAATTTTCTAACTAATCATTTTTTTTTAGATTTATGGTATATAATGATAGAGCAATTTTCATTATTATATATTATACAAAAAGTTTATTATTACACCTTAAAATAATTTATAAAAATCTAAAATTGGTTTTATACTGAAGGGAGAGCCCATGTATATTGATGATATCATTCATATAGCTGCTGAAGCTGGTAAAATTATATTAGAAAATGGTGGTGAAACTTATAGAGTTGAACAAACAATCATTATGATCTGTGGATCCTATGGTATATCACACACTGAAAGTTTTGTTACTCCTACTGGTATTATAATTTCTATAACTAATAGTGAAAATCAGACCATTTCATTAGTTAGAAGAATAAATAGCAGAACAGTTAACCTGAGAAAGGTTTCCATGATCAACAATTTATCTAGAGAATTAGTTTCTACTCCATTATCCATGGTGGATATAAGAAAAAAAATTGATTATATTAATAATTTACAACCATATTCCAATAAGACCACCACTTTTTTTTCTGCTTGCACTGCAGGATCTTTCACCTTACTTTTTGGTGGAAATTATAAAGACTTTCTTGTAGCTCTTATAATTGGTGCTCTTATAAATTGCTTAAATGTACTTTTAGATAAATTAGATGTAAATAGTTTTCTAAAAAATATGCTTGGTGGTTCTTTGGCAGCCTCCATAGCTCTTTTAGCTACATCTTTAGGTCTAGTAGGTAATATGGATACTATAATAATAGGCTCTATAATGCTATTGGTACCCGGTATTGCCATTACTAATGCAATAAGGGATACTATTGCTGGAGATCTAGTTTCTGGTATGTCAAGATCAATAGAAGCACTATTCATAGCCATTGCTATTGCTGCAGGCACAAGTATAGTTTTCAAAATATGGTTCTTGCTATTTGGAGGTACTCTTATATGATTGTTAATTCACTTTATGCTTTTTTAGGTTCTCTCGGTTTTGGCATAATATTTAATATTAGGGGTAAAAATCTAATAATCGCTTCAATTGGGGGAGGCCTTGGTTGGTTCACCTATCTTCTTTCTTCAAAACTACAACCCTCCATAGTTTTTTCATTATTCCTTGCCTCCATGGTAGTAAGTATTTACTCAGAAATAATGGCAAGAATATATAAAAATCCTGTGACCATATTTATAATCTGTGCAATAATACCTCTTGTTCCTGGCGGTGGAATGTATTTTGCCACTCTCGAGGCAGTAAAGGGAAATTTTAGTGCTTCTCTATCTAAAGGTGCTGAAACACTGTTTAGTGCAGGTGCCATTGCAATTGGAATAGTTTTTGTATCCTCTATAAGTACAATTTTTAAAAAAATAAAGAAGTAAAATTTGATATCAAATTTTACTTCTTTATTTTTCACTTTAAAAACATAAGAAAAGTGGAAACTAGCTCTTGGATTTTCTCTTGTTCAGCCGCATCATCGTCATGCATAAGACAGTTTTTTGTATATCTCTCTAAAACAAGCCCGCCAACTTTAGTCATAGCAGACCTAACTGCAGCAACTTGCACTAATATGTTTTTGCAGCAAACTTCGCTTGACACCATCTTTTCTATACCTTTGACCTGTCCTTCAATTTTTCTTAGCCTAACTTGAATATCTTTAACTAAGTCATCGCTCATTAAATTATTTTTTTCTTCTATCATTTTAACACTCCCACTTATAATAGTTGTCATACCCCGTATACGTACTGTCTATAATTATATCATTACAATTAATACAAATCAATAGATAACGAATGGAATTAACATATTTCTACTCTCATTTAATATCACTCGATAAAAAGAACATAATACCTAGATATTATGTTCTTTCTCTTTAAACTATATTCTATTAAAGTATTACTTCTTTTCATCAGTTATTGAAATACCAAGTTCATTAAGCTGCTTGTCATCAACCAGATTTGGTGCTTCACTCATAGGGCAGTAAGCATTTTGATTCTTAGGAAATGCTATTACGTCTTTAATATTTTCCGTTCCCGCTAAGAACATTACGATTCTATCTAGTCCAAAAGCAAGTCCGCCGTGTGGTGGTGGCCCATATTTGAATGATTCTAGTAAGAAGCCAAATCTTTCCCATGCTTTCTCCTGAGTAAATCCCAAAACTTTAAACATAGTTTCT
>NZ_JAENWL010000130.1 GCF_016650095.1 Clostridium sp.
ACTACAGAACCTGCTATTGCTTTTAGAATATTCAAAGGATTATTAGAAAAGAAATACGGTGTAGAAGGAGCAAAAGCAAGAATTTTTGCAACTACGGATAAAGCTAGAGGAGCTCTTAAAAAATCAGCAGATGCGGCAGGATATGAAACTTTTGTTATTCCAGATGATGTAGGAGGTAGATTCTCAGTACTTACAGCAGTAGGGCTTCTTCCAATAGCAGTAGCAGGTATTAATATTGATGAGATGATGAAGGGCGCTGCGGATGCAAGAGAAGCTTATAATGAACCGGATATAAATAAAAATGATTGTTATAAATATGCAGCAGCTAGAAATGCACTATATAGAAAAGGCAAGGTTACAGAGATTTTAGTAAACTACGAGCCCGCACTTCAATATTTTGGTGAGTGGTGGAAACAACTTTGTGGTGAAAGTGAAGGAAAAGACCAAAAGGGAATATTCCCAGCATCAGTTAATTTTTCAACAGATTTGCATTCTATGGGACAATATATTCAAGAGGGTGTAAGGAATATATTTGAAACAGTTATAAATGTAGAAAAGCCAAGAAGAGAAGTTGTAGTAAATGAAGAAAGTGGAGATCTAGATGGGTTAAACTTTTTAGCAGGCAAAACTATGGATTTTATTAATAAAAAAGCTTTTCAAGGGACAGTACTTGCTCATAATGACGGGGATGTACCTAATATTATTTTAAATGTACCAACATTAAGTGCGTATAATTTTGGATATATGGTTTATTTCTTTGAAAAGGCTTTGGCAATAAGTGGATACTTGTCCGGTGTAAATCCTTTTGATCAACCAGGAGTTGAAGCATACAAGAAAAATATGTTTGCTCTTCTTGGAAAATCAGGATATGAAGAAATCAAAGCAAAACTTGAAAAAAGACTTTAGAGAAATGAGAAAAATTATATGAGAATTATTGTAGATGCAGATGGGTGCCCTGGAAAACAGCTTATAGAAAAAGCCGCAAAGGAAAACTCTATAGAGCTTATTATGTATTGTGACATTAATCATGTCTTAAGTAGCGACTATGCCACAATAAGGTATGCGGATAGTGGTTTTCAAAGTGTTGATATGAAAGTAGCTAATGAGGCTAAACCTAAAGACATAGTAATTACTCAAGACTTTGGGGTTGCTGCTATGGTTTTAGCTAAAGGCGCCTATGCTATTGGGCCTAAAGGACATATATATGATGATGATAATATTGATAAACTATTATTTGAAAGACATATGTCTGGTAAATTAAGACGTAGTGGAGGCAAAACCTTTGGCCCTAAAAAAAGAACGAATGAGGACGATGAAAAGCTTTATAACAATTTAATTAAACTGATTTTAAAAGCTCAATCATAGTATTTAGAATTTATAAAGCAGCTAGTAACTATCATTACTAGCTGCTTTATTTTTTTAGGGAAGTTTTAATTCAGTAAATTGAAAAATCAAATTATCTGCGAAATAAAAAGCTATTCAAAGTCATTTATCTGGTCCATATCAATACTATTTTTAATTCCTTCAGGATAAAGTGCTCCATTATTGACACTTTCTAAAATAGGGTAGCCACTTTTATTGCTTTTGTCAACAGTTATATCTTTTTTCTTATAGGGGTAATTAGGATTATATTGATCAAGTTTTCCATCCTGCATAATATCTCTCCTCTCGTTAATTATTAGAAATATATATATTCCTAATAACTTTTTTTATTTTTGAAAAGAATCTGTACTTGTAGTAGTTTTACCAAATTAATAAATATTATAATAACAAATTTAACACCATAAAAAATTATAAAATTTGATGAATAGGTTATTTTAAGATGAAATCATGAGTTTTTATGTCAATAAATAAAATAAAAAAATGAATATACGTACTGTTACAAATAATGTAATTATAGTATAATAAATCATTATAGAGGCTATTTTTTTAAATAATACTTTTGTATTGTATAGCTCATTTAAAAGGTAGGTGAATTTAAATGAATGAAATGAATATATTGTTTAGCTTAGAAAACCTTGAAGAAAAATATAAAGAAATTGAAATAAGTGTTGAAAATAAATTAGAGGATAATTTGAACTATAAATTTCTTGTAGGACTGGAAGGAACATGGACTACGTTGAAGGAATTAGGTGAAGCTAGTACTACTATGTGGAAACCTATGATAGAGGGCAAGTACTCTATAATGGTACAAGCTAAAAGAAAAGAAAGTAATAGACCCTTTGATTTTATGTCTAAAATAGATTATATAGTTGGAGAGGCTAACGAAAAGCTAATAACTGATATTTATATAGACAAAACAGAAATAATGCTAGGTGAAAAAATTACTTTAACAGTAGAAGGCACTAAGATTCCTATTATGTATAGATACTGGATACGTGAAAATGAAAACTGGTTACTTATTAAGGACTATTCACCAGAAAATATACTTACTTGGACTTCGAAATATTCTGGAGAACAGGAATTTTTGATAGAATGTAAGAATTTAGATTCTAATAACGTCTTTGATGATTTTATGAAAATAGAATTTAAAGTACAAGCTTTGCAATCCCTAGAAATTATGAATTTTAAATGTTTGACTCAAGACCTGATTGAAGGAAGAGAGCTAGTTTTCGAGGTTGAGGCAAACTATGAAGATAATAGAATGGTTTTATATAAGTTTTTAAAAATTAATGCAGAGGGATATAGTACTTGTTTGCAAGATTATTCAAGTCAAAAATTAGTTAGTTATGTTGAAGAAAATAAAGGAGATTATAAGCTACTATGTATCGCAAAGGATATGTATTCACTTAATGAATTTGATGACAGGGCATTAATTCATTATACCGTAAATCCTTATGAAGAAATAAACATACATAGTTTCACTAGTGATTTAAGTTCACCACAGTTATGCGATACGCCTGTTCTTTTAAAGTGCATTGCCAGTGGCGGAAAAGAGTTATTGTATAAATTTAAAATAGATGGAAATTATGCAGAGGATTCTGGTTATATTAGAAACAACAATTATATATGGGTACCAAAGGAAGCTGGAGAATATAAAGCACATTTATGGGTGAAGGATGCATCTTTTAAGGGAGAATATGAGAAGAGTGTTTGTTTAGACTTTATAATTGATAATGTAGATAACGGAAATGTTATTATAGAGGATATTATAATAGACCAGAAAGGCACCGTACTAATAGGTGAAGTTGTTCGTGTAAAAGTTAAAGCCACAGGAGGACTTTCTTTAAGATATAGTTTTGTAGTTTTTAAAGATGATAAAGAGATAGAGAAAATTGAATATCTAGCACATGACTTTGTAGATTTCACTCCAGAGGAAAGCGGTAAATTTAAACTAGAAGTAAGAGTGAAAGATAAATATTCCAAGAGGGAATTTGATTGTCACGCAGTGATATATATTGAAGCGCTTCAATATATTCCGGCTAAAATAGAATATGTTTTAACCCCTGCAAGAGAATATTATATGGTGGGAGATACTATTTCATTGGTGGTAATATCTGAGAATACAAAAGATACTCTTGTGAATTACGTTTTAAAAATAAATGGTCATTACGTCGAACAAACAAAATTTGTAGAATATAAAAATTATGAGCTTAAACCTAAATGTAGTGGTACCTATTCAATAGAACTTCAAGCAAAGAATAAATCTAGCATACATTCTTATGATAGTAAGAAAGAAATAAAAATAGAAATACATGATTCCTTACCTATTACAGATACAAAAATTCTATGCGATAGGACAAAGTTCATAGTTAATGAAGCAATAACATTTGTTACACAAAATAAGGGAGGTAAGGACGTTGTATATGAGTTCTATCTTATGGAAAAGGGGGACTGGAACTTAGTACAAAGATTTAGCATGAAAAATGATTATACATTTATGCCTTTTACTAAAGGGATTTACAGAATGCTAGTACTCGCAAAAAATTATTATAAGAGTATTTCGTATGAAGATTATGATATAATGGAAATTGAAGTAATAGAGTAAATTAAAAACAGCTTTTAATAAGCTGTTTTTTTTATGAGTAATTATTCTTTTAAAACAACTACATAAAAGGGGATTGTTATAATGGTTGCATTTTAAATATTATTTTTATTTTTTTGCTATAAGGGATATAATAATGGTAACTCTGATTTTATTTGACCCATAGAGATTAGGAAAATTATAAATTGTATATATAAAATCACTTGGTTATATATCTTACTATAAGAGATGAAGTTATAAGAAACAGTTAAGGAGATGAACGTAAATGGAAAGAATAGACAAAATATTATCAAATTTAGGACATGGAACAAGAAAAGAAGTAAAGGGGATATTAAAGAAAGGCAAAGTAGAGGTTGATGGAATATTAGCAAAGGATAGTGCTATGAAGGTTGACCCAGATAAGGTCGTAATAAAGGTATCAGGTGAAGAAATTAATTATAGAAAATACATATATTTAATTATGAATAAGCCTGCTGGCGTGGTTTCGGCAACGGTAGATAAACATGATGAAACTGTAATTGATTTAATAGATCAGGAATACCTTGCTTTTAAGCCATTTCCTATAGGACGATTAGATAAAGATACAGTAGGCCTAATTCTAATTACTAATGATGGCGAATTAAATCATAAATTGATAGCACCTAAGAATCATGTAGATAAGGTATATTATGCTGAGATTAATAAAGCTATAACTACAGAGGACGTGGATATATTCAAGAAAGGCGTTGTTATAGACGACGGATATAAATGTATGCCAGCCGTATTAGAAGTATTAAAAGCAAATGAAAATGGATCCGAGGTAATGGTAACTATTCAAGAAGGCAAATTCCATCAAGTGAAAAGAATGTTTGAAAGTGTAGACAAGAAAGTTGTATTTTTAAGAAGAATTAGTTTTGGACCATTAAAGTTAGATGAAAATTTAGGTGAAGGACAGTGTCGAGAATTGTCGGGAAAAGAGATAGATTTATTAAAACAGGTTTAATGCAGTTAATAATATCATCATATATTGCGAAAATGAATAAAATATGAATAAAATGCCTTCACTTTAAAAATTGTTTACAATAAAATCTGCAAAACTGCTTGCAAATCGTATCGAATTTTAATATAATTAGGTTGTTAAGATAAATAGAAAGATAAATAGCCCCCTTTTTATTTATAAAAAACAGCCCAACCCCAAGGGCTGTTTTATTTTGCGTAAAAAAGTAGATTTATTTGAATGTGCTTTAGGTGAAGAAATGTTACATATTATATTTCGACAAACTGTCTGCGTTAAATAAAATTATTTAATGTGGGCATTTTTTATTGGTTAATAGGGAAGAATATAACCACATAGTATATACTAGTTGTATTTTTTGAACTATAATAAAGTGAGCAAATATAGAAATGCATGTATATTTTAACAAAATAATTAGTGGAAAACTAAAGCAATAATAAATATTTTTATATATATTCAAAAAAAATATATTAATATAAAATTAGATAGGAGGAAGACTTGATGGAGATAAAAGAAAATTTATTAAGTTTCATGACAGAGCAAGCATACAAACCTATGAATACAAAAGAACTTTCTAAAGTGTTTGATATTAAAAAAGCAGGCATGAAGGAGTTTAGTGGTTTATTAGCTGAGATGGAAAAAAATGGTGAGATAGTTAAAACACGTACTGAATATTATGGTATTCCAGAGAAGATGGGCCTTGTAATTGGTAAATTTCAAGGACATCAAAGAGGGTTTGGATTTGTAATAGCAGATGAAGAAAGACCTGACATATTTATTACCGCAGATAATGTCAATGGAGCAATGAATGGAGATAAAGTTCTTGCAAAAATTTTAAAAGAAGAAAATAAGGGTAAAAAATGTGAAGGCGAAATTACGAGAATAATAGAAAGATCTAATAAGACAATAATAGGAACTTATGATGATAGTAAAAACTTTGGTTTTGTAGTAGCTGATGACAAAAGGATTACTCAGGATATATTTATTCCTAAAGCAGAGAGAAATGGTGCTAAAACTGGGCAAATAGTAATAGCTGAAATAACACAGTGGCCAGAAACAAGAAGAAATCCTGAAGGAAGAATTATTGAAATCCTTGGGAATAAAGGCGATGCAGGCATCGATATATTAACTGTAATAAAAAAACATAAGCTACCAGAGGAGTTTCCACAAAAGGTTGAGGCTTATGCAGACAATATAGTTGATGAAATTTCAAAAGAAGAATACACAAGGAGAACAGATTTAAGGGACTTACGTATGGTGACTATAGACGGAGAGGATGCTAAAGATTTAGATGATGCGGTGTCTATTGAGATATTAGCCAGTGGAAATTATCGTTTAGGAGTTCATATTGCGGATGTTAGTCACTATGTTAAAGAGAAAAATGTACTGGATATAGAAGCTCTAAAAAGGGCAACTTCTGTATACTTAATTGATAGGGTTATACCAATGCTACCTAAAAAGTTATCAAATGGAGTTTGTAGTTTAAATCCTAAAGTGGATAGATTAGCTCTTAGTTGCTTTATGGAAATAGACAAGAATGGTAAAAGTATAGATCATGAGATAGTTGAAAGTGTTATAAAAACTAATGAGAGAATGACTTATACCGATGTGACAAAAATACTAAGAGATAAAGATGTAGAAACAATCAAGAAATATGATTATCTATATGAAGACTTTAAGCATATGGAAGATTTATGTGCCATACTTAATAAAAAGAGAATGGGTAGAGGGGCTATAGATTTTGATTTTACTGAGTGTAAAATAATATTAAATGAATTTGGAAAACCTATAGATATTGTTCCATATGAAAGAGCTATTGCAAATAGAGTGATTGAGGAATTTATGCTAACGGCTAATGAAACTATAGCTGAGCATTTTTTCTGGCTCAACGTACCGTTTGTATATAGAATCCATGAGGATCCAGATGAAGAGAAATTAATGCATTTTAGTGAATTTGCACATAATTTAGGATATTCTATGAAGTGGGGAAAAGAGATACATCCTAGAATGCTTCAAGATGTAATAGCAAAAGTAAAAGGACATAAAGAAGAGATGGTGCTAAGTACTTTGTTACTTCGGTCAATGATGAAAGCAAAATATTCTCCGGATTGCGGTGGTCATTTTGGTCTGGCAGCCAAGTATTATTGCCATTTTACGTCACCAATTAGAAGATACCCAGATCTTATGATCCATAGAATAATTAAAGAAGTTATTAATGGAGGCTTAAGTGAAAAAAGAACAGAAAGATTAAGAAAAGAAGTAGAAATTGCATCAAAACAATCGTCAGATATGGAAAGAGTGGCAATGGAAGCTGAGAGAGAAGTAGATGACTTAAAGAAAGCTGAGTACATGAATGAACGAATTGGGCAAGAATTCGATGGAATTATTTCTTCAGTAACCAATTTTGGATTGTTTGTTGAGCTTCCGAATACTGTAGAGGGTTTAGTTCATATGAGTAGCTTGGATGATGATTATTATGTATTTGATGAAAGACATTTAACCCTTATAGGGGAGAGAACTAAGAAAATGTATAGATTGGGAGAAGAGGTAAAAATCATAGTAAGTAAAGTTGATTTAACTTCCCATGAGGTTTATTTTGATATAATTAAAGATGGTGATGATAGTGAAGAAGAAATAGAGGAACTATCGGTTAGTGATTTGGATAAACTAATAAAGGAAGAGTAGGTACATGAAATACAGAAGGGGCAGTAACTGCCTCTTCTGTTTGTTCTATTATAGGATAGTTATGTGAATCTATATTTATGTAGACATAATCCATATATTCTTGAAAAATAATATAATATATAGTATAATGATGTATTAATAAGAATAAAGTGGGTGAGGTTATGGCAAAGGAAACAGGAAATAAAACACTAGTGGAAAATAGAAAAGCAAGACATGATTATTTTATTGAAGATGCAATGGAAGCGGGTATAGCACTTGTTGGTACAGAGGTAAAGTCTATTAGAGCTGGAAAAGCAAACTTAAAAGATAGTTATGCAGATGTTATAAATGGTGAAGTATTTATTAAAAATATGCATATAAGTCATTATGAAAATGGGAATCAATTTAATGCTGATCCATTAAGAGTCAGAAGATTATTGCTTCACAAAGAACAAATAGAAAAACTAGTAAGATTTACGGCTCAAAAGGGTTATACATTAGTTCCATTATCACTTTATCTTAAAAATACCAAAGTAAAAGTTAATCTTGGTATTGTTCGCGGTAAAAAAGATTATGACAAGAGAGATGCAATGCTTGAAAAAGATGCTAAGAGAGATATGGATAGACAGATAAAAGAAAGAATGAGATAACAAGCAATAATACACTTAAATTCCATAATATTAGACTTGATAAAGTATATGAAATAGTGTATTATTAGGCTATAGTCAGTAATACAGTAAAACATTTTAAATTACTGTTTAATTGATTTATAAGACATTTAATAGATATAAATTTGCGTTATATATATGCAATAATTTTTATATTATTGCGGTGCAAAAGATTTAAGTTTAATCTTTTCACATTTAAGGGGGCGTACTTGGTTTCGACGGGGGTACGTTGCATCGAGGAAGCGAGTCGAGGGAACCTATGGACCCGCGTTAAAAAACTATTGGAACAATTTAAACGCAAACGATAATTTAGCACTAGCAGCTTAGTTCTGCTACGTCTTACCTTTGATTACCGCGACTTAGGATAGGGCGCCGACAGCGGTGAACCGAGTCTGGGAAAGCTTTGACCTGGAAACGGAAAATATGA
>NZ_JAENWL010000077.1 GCF_016650095.1 Clostridium sp.
CCATCCATATCCACTTCTTTAATATCCTCTAGTGAAATATTTATATATGATTTTTTCTCCTTAATCAATTTCAATATCAGTCCATAATTTAAATCTCCCAATGTTTTTTCATTTAAATATAAAACTTAGCAATTTATATCATCATAAGTGATGATTTTATTATCTTAATAAAGAATATTTAGCAATAATTTCTTTAAATTATCTACAAATATATCGTATATGTGATAACATATATGATATAAGACAGTTAAATATATGATTTAAAATAATAAATCATATAAAAAATGATAGTTTTTGTAGTAATGGAGGCAAAAAAATGGAAATGAAAAATAAAAACAATACTCATAATACTTTGTTCCGCTGGCACAGCTTTAGATTAAAGCTTGTATTTGAAGCAATAGGCGTAGGTATTATTACAGGTTTATTAATTGTGCTATATAGATATGTACTAGAAGCTGCAGGAACATTTGTAACTGACGTTTATAAATCTATATCTATAAATCCTATACTTGCTCTCCCATGGGTCGGTGCTTTAATAATTGCGGGATATATTGTAGGATTAATGGTTAAGCATCAACCAATGATAAGCGGAAGTGGAATTCCTCAAGTTGAAGGTGTTCTCCTTAGAAAACTTGATATGAGCTGGTGGAGAGTGTTGCTTGGCAAGTTCTTCGGAGGAGTTCTTTCAATAGGATCAGGTCTTTCACTTGGACGAGAAGGTCCTTCCGTCCAGTTAGGAGCCGCGGTTGGTCAAGGTTTTAGTAAGGTGTTTAAAAGAGTAAAAATCGAAGAGAAATATCTTATTACAAGTGGAGCAAGTGCAGGACTTGCTGCAGCCTTTAATGCACCTCTAGCAGCAGTAATGTTTTCGTTAGAGGAGGTTCATAAAAATTTTTCCCCCTTAATTTTGCTTTCAACTTTAGCTGCAGCTCTATCAGCAGACTTTGTAACTAGAGGGTTCTTAGGATTAAAACCAATTTTTAATTTTGAAAACATCTCTACATTACCTCTTAAATTTTATTTTTATATTATTATACTAGGAATTATTGTAGGAGTCTTTGGGGTACTTTTTAATAGTCTTCTTTTAAAAACTCAAAATCTATACACAAAGCAAAAATGGCTTCCAAAGGAAATGAGAGTTATAATACCCATGTTAATTTCAGTTGTTCTCGGAATTTTATTACCACAAGCTTTAGGTGGCGGACATGATCTTATACTATCACTAGTTAGTGGAAATATTCCTTTAACAATTTTAGTTGTTTTAGTTATTGTAAAATTTTTATTCACTATGGCATGTTATGGTTCGGGTGCTCCAGGTGGAATCTTTCTTCCACTACTTGCAATTGGAGCTTTAATAGGAAATGTTTATGGAGTAATGCTTGTACAAATTGTAAATTTTGACCCTATGTATGTTAATAACATTGTAATCCTTGCAATGGCAGGGTATTTTACAGCTGTAGTCAGATCACCTATAACTGGAATTATTCTAATTGCTGAAATGTCAGGTTCCTTTAAACATATGCTTTCTCTAGCTATTGTATCTATAGTTGCGTATATTATTGCCGATATTTTAGCATCAAAACCTATATATGAGTCCCTGCTTGAAAAATTTTTACATAATGCAGGAGAAAAATTGTCTGTGGGTAGTAGGAAACATAAGGCCATACTGGAATTTGCAGTATGTATGGGATCAAAGCTCGATGGGAAGCAAATTAAAGAAGTTAAGTGGCCATCCCATTGCCTATTAGTATCTGTAAAACGAGGGAATCTTGAAATACTGCCTAGAGGAGACACCATTATTTATCCTGGTGACTATTTAGTTGTACTTACTAATGAAGATAAGGTATCTAAAATAAATGATGCACTAATACTAATGATAGAAAGTTGTGAGATAATATAATAAGTATTATATTAGAAATAATATATTCTTGCAATATTGACGAGAATCTTCTATATTTATTATAGGATATATATCCATACGTAATTTAACTGCTACAAATGTAAAAATGAGCTATATAAATAAGGAGGAAACTACAATGAGTAAAATTGAACAACTAACCGTAGATACTATAAGGGTTTTATCAGCTGATGCAATACAAAAGGCAAATTCTGGACATCCAGGGCTTCCACTAGGAGTGGCACCAATGGCGTATACACTATGGGCAAATCATATGAAGCATAATCCTGCGAATTCAAAATGGCAGAATAGAGATAGATTTGTACTGTCAGCAGGTCATGGATCAATGCTTGAATATTCGCTTCTTAATCTTTTTGGGTATGGACTAACTCTTGAAGATTTAAAGAATTTCAGACAACTTGGGAGTTTAACACCTGGTCATCCTGAGTATGCCCATACAAACGGTGTTGAAATTACCACAGGACCTCTCGGACAGGGTATTGCTAATGCGGTAGGTATGGCAATAGCTGAAAGCCATCTTGCAGCAAAATTCAACACAAAGAAACATGCTATTGTAGATCATTATACATATGCTATATGTGGTGACGGTGACAATATGGAAGGTATCTCTGGAGAAGCGTCATCCCTAGCAGGTACCCTAGGTCTTTCTAAACTTATTGTAATGTATGACTCAAATAGTATATCTATAGAAGGAAGCACCGATATTGCATTTACAGAAGATGTAGGCAAAAGGTTCGATGCTTATGGATGGCAGGTTTTATATGTAGAAGATGGAAACGATATGGACGAAATAGGTAAAGCAATCGAAACTGCAAAACTCGATCTAAATAAGCCTTCATTTATTGTAATTAAAACTGTTATAGGATTTGGTTGTGCTAAAAAACAAGGTACTGCTTCAGCACACGGAGAACCACTTGGAGCCGATAATATAACTGACATGAAAAAATGTATGGGCTGGGACCTACCACCATTTACAGTTCCAAATGAAGTACTTGAGCATATGGAAACCGTAAAATCAGAACTTAGCCAAAAAGAAGACGAGTGGAACACTATTTATTCTCAGTATAGTAAAGAAAATCCTGAACTTGCTAAGGAATATGAAGTTTGGCAAAGTGGAGATATTTCTACAGATTTACTTAAGGTAGCAGAAATGTGGAAATTTGAAGGCGCTGCAGCCACAAGAGGCTCTTCTGGCGCAATAATAAATACATTAGCAAAATATATACCAAACCTTATAGGTGGTTCTGCGGATCTTGCTCCCTCTAATAAGACATATATGAAGGGTATGGGTGATTTCTCAAGAGAAGATAGAAATGGATCTAACCTTCATTTTGGAGTAAGAGAACATGCAATGGCAGCTATTGCAAATGGAGTATATGTTCATGGAGGTCTTAAGCCCTTCGTTTCAACTTTCTTTGTATTTAGTGATTATATGAAGGGTGCAATGAGATTATCTGCACTTATGGGCCTTCCTGTAGTTTATGTTCTAACTCATGATAGTATAGCCGTTGGTGAAGATGGTCCAACTCATGAACCTATCGAGCATATTGCAGCTTTAAGGGCTCTACCAAACTTTAATGTATTTAGACCAGCTGATTCTAAAGAAACGGCTGCTGGTTGGTATGCGGCAATTACATCTAAAACAACTCCTACTGCATTAATACTAACAAGGCAGAACCTTCCTTTATATGAAGAGACATCAATTGAAGCTTTAAAAGGTGCCTATGTATTAAAAACATATGAAGTTAAAGGACAAAACCCTGATATAATTTTAATGGCTTCTGGTTCTGAAGTAGAATTTATTTATGAAGGGGCTAAAGCATTAAATGAGCAAGGTATTAAAGCAAGAGTCGTAAGTATGCCATGCTTAGATTTGTTTGAAGCTCAATCAAAAGAATATAAAGAGTCTATATTGCCATCATCCGTACGAACAAGATTAGCTATTGAAGCCGCTGCTTCATTGGGTTGGCATAAATATGTTGGATTGGACGGAGATGTAATCTCTATTGATAGATTTGGAGCTTCAGGTAAAGCTGCTGTTTTATTTGAAGAATTTGGATTTACAACAGAAAATGTTGTTGATAGAGCAATCAAATTGCTCCGCAAGTAATTTTATTAAGTTATAGTTTCATTATTACAAAGATCATCTAATCAATATTTAAATAGATGATTTTTGTTTAACCTAATAATTCGAAAAAATACAGGAACTTAATCCTGTATTTTTTTATATTATTTATTTAGTTAGAATACTTCTTTTACTAATCATTAAAATAGACTGCTACTTCTTTAATATTGTGTGCCCCCATATCCGACGGAAGCATAGGTATTTTTATAATGTTCTTGCCTTCAAAAATACTATTTATTTCCTTAAGATATTTACTTTCTAGTTCTTTTCTTCCCTTCCAAAATTCATCATTACTATCCTCTGGTAAGATTCTATTAACAATTAAACTTCCTACTTTTATTTTGTATGTGTCTAATATTTTTATAGCTTTCACAGTTTCTTCTATTGCAAGTTTTTCAGCATTTAAAACAAATATAAAACTTAACCTATTATTATCAGTTATTACTTGCCTTGCTTTCTCCATGTTTTCTAGTCTTCTTTTAAGAATCTTAATTACATCATCGTTTTCTAGTTCATCTCTATTCTTTTTACCTGCATTTTGGGCCATTTGCATTATACTGAGTGCTTTTTCTCTTTTCCCAATAAGTGTCTTAATCCAAGCTCCTAAAAGCTCTGGAAGTGACATAAGACGTACGGTGTGACCTGTCGGCGCAGTATCAAAAACTATTTGATCATATTCAAGACTTTTCTCATTTATTATCTCTATCATTTTATCAAAGAGAGCAGCCTCCTCAGTACCAGGCGAAACTGCAGCTGCATCTATCTGCTTTTTTATTTCGTTTATAATAATAGGACTTAACACATTCTTAAGATTAGCTTGTACAACCTTCATATATTTCTTACTTTCTTCCTCCGAACTAATTTCTAATGCATCCAAATTTTTATCAATATTAATAATTTTACTTCCAATAGGTTTTTCAAATATATCTGATATAGAATGTGCAGGATCTGTTGAAACCAGTAACGTTTTCTTTCCCTTTAGTGCACAACTTAATGCAAAGGAAGCTGAGCATGTGGTTTTGCCCACTCCACCTTTCCCTCCAAAAAAAACTATTTTATTCATATGTATCACCTCGTAATATATCTAGTGTACTTTCTCTTACACCGATTGATTTTATTAAGCATCTAAATCATAATCTCCCCATTTTTCTCCCCATATGGATTTTCTGTCCATCATTCTTCTTTGCCAGCTTTCTAAATCCTCTGCTATATAAGGTAGCAGCTCCAATGCATAATAGGAAGTTGGAAATGGAAGTCCAAGCGTATCCGCAAAACACAAAAGAATAAAATTATCCATTTCATCGCGAGCTTCTTTTTCGAGTATTGCTTTAGATTTTCTGTTAAAATCAGTTGCTCCTTGAAAGAACATCTTAAAATCTCTTATAAAATGCTTTATTGTATATTTATCCAAAGCTTATCACCTCTAATTTATAAATTAATGTTCAAATATGTATAAAGCTAACCCAGTATAGTTTAAAATTTACCCTTAAGCAAATTTCAATTTCTACACAGCGTTAGCTTTATCATTTATATTTTATATACTATACATTTAATACTTGATACTTTTTATGCATTAACGTTCTTATCTGAATTACTCGTTTTTGAAGTTAAAGCTTTTACACCAGAAACCATTAGTACAATTGCTAGTATAAATAGCACACAAGCTATAATAATCAACAACCAGTTTGCTCCGAAATCCTTAGCCTTGTTAGCTATTAATAGAATTAAAGCAAATTGTGTTACAAAGAACATAAATATTGTTGGAAAAACTACCATCCTGTATTCTTTTCCCATATTCTTTAAGAATACTGCAATAGTTATTAGTGCTAATGAAGCTAATAATTGATTAGCTGCACCAAATATTGGCCATACTAGTTGCCAACCCTTAAATGTTAATGCACCACCAAGTACAACTGTTATACCGGTTGCAACATACTTATTAGCAAGCATATTGGGAGCCTTTCCTTTTTCATCTCCATTATCGAACATTTCCTGGAATATAAATCTTCCAAGTCTTGTTGCTGTATCAAGTGATGTTAATGCAAACGCTGAAATTGCAAGTGCAGTAAAGCTCTTGCCTACTGCAAACGGTATTCCAAAGCTAGTCATGAAATTACCTATACCATCTGCAAATACATTTACAGCTCCGCCTTTTAATAACTCAGTAAGTTTATCGGCTCCAATGTATGAAGCAGTAATAATAGCTACAATAGCTAGTACACCTTCTATAAGCATTGAACCATATCCTATAAGCTTAACATCTTTTTCACTCGTTAATTGTTTAGCAGTGGTTCCTGAAGCTACTAGAGAATGGAAACCTGAAATAGCACCACAAGCAACTGTTACAAATAACATTGGGAATAATAAATTGCCTTTTCCTAAATTAAAAGAAGTTACTGCTGGTAATTGAATACTTGGGTGACTAATTACAATTCCGAGTGCTGCTCCAAGTAGCATAGCGTATAATAAGAATGAATTTAAATAATCTCTAGGTTGAAGCAAAATCCATACTGGTGCAATAGAAGCAATTGAAATATATACGAGTAGCATAATTACCCAAGTATTATATGATAATACTAGTGGAAAACTTAAGCCAAGCCATATACAGAAAAATAGTAAAACAACACCAATTACACTACTTACGCCTAAACCTACGCCTTTTCTGTAAACAAAGTAACCAAAGTTAACAGCTAAAATCATAAATAATATTGAAGACGTACCTGCTGAAGGTGTACTTACAAACGTATTTGCGCATATTGATGTAAATGCTGCAATAACAAGTAATAGTGTTAGCCATGCAAACCATGCAAACAATATTTTACCTGTTCTCCCCATATTGACATTAATAACTTCACCTATTGACTTACCATCATGTCTAATTGATGCAAATAATGCACCCATGTCGTGAACTCCACCGAAGAAAATACTTCCTATAATAATCCATAATACAACTGGCAGCCAACCAAATACTGCTGCACCTATAGGTCCAGCTATTGGACCTGCACCTGCAATAGACGAAAAGTGATGTCCTAATAGTATTGGCGCCGGTGTTGGTACATAATCTATACCATCCGTTCTTGTATGAGCTGGAGTTGGTCTTTTAGCATCAATACCCCATTTTTTACAAAGCCAAGCCCCATAAGTAGCATAAGCTATTACAAAAATAATGATAGAACCTAAAATAAGTACTACTGAATTCATATAATTACCCCCTTATAATATAATATCTATATAAATTTAAAAAATTTATATCAACTTAACTTTTAAAAAATTTTTCATTACCCCTTGCAAGTTTATTGGTAATAACTTCATTGGTAGTTGAATTTATAAAAATTAATTTTGCATTCACCCAACCCTTAAACCCAAATCGAAAGCTTTTATAATATTTAAAATTCTTAATAGCCTTTTGAACCTCAAAATTTGGACTTATTGAGCTAGAATATATAAAAGTAATTACGCTAGCCATATGTTCATCATCAATTTTAACAATTTTATTTACATTTTGTTCCAATATAGTTTTAACATTATCAACATTCTTAATATTAAATTCAGAATCTATATCTTTGTAGAAAACATACTCCTGGCTCTTATAAGCATATACTTCTGCGGCTTTAAAAAACATATACTTAACACTTCTTTGATTAAACTCCCCAGCAAAATCAAAATTTATATTACTCAGTTGTCTATTGTATTCAATATCAAAATTAGCTTCGAACTTTTTAATTAATTCGTGCATGTATTCATTGCCCATAGTAATCACACAGGCGAATTTTTTTACTTATAGTAAAATTTTCATCGTATTTTACAAATAAATTTTCCATGTAATTATCTGCTATCATGAAAAACACCCCCCTATCGTTAAAATTTAAAAAGCTCCTTTGTATAATATTAATTTAATATGAATATTATGTACGAAATGTGTATAATTTCATAATACCTTTTTTCCCTTCATATATCAAGTGCAAATTTCACCAATTTCAAAAAAATTATGCAAAAATCCTAACATCATAAATAAATCATCTATTTCTTCTTTATTCTGAATATTTTTTTAAATACATACATATAATAGAAGCGATAGTTACTAACTCACAGCTAAATAGATGAGCTCATCATTAATATAGATACAGCTAAAGTTACTAACTACCATAAGTGTTGAATGAACTGTTTTAAATCTAGTTTTTAGCTGTAACTATTATTTAATTTAATTCAGTTCATTTAATACGTCACTTTTTAAATACTTATATATTTTTAACATAACTAAAAACCATAGAAAAAATTCTATGGTTTTTAGTTGTGTTTTTAATTTTTAAGTCACTAATATTTCAGTTATTTATATTACTAAACTATATAGGAATTATGTACTTATCTTAATTCCTATATAGTTTACTATTTCTAAAAAACGCTTTATTTATTAGATGAATTATGATATTATGTACGTGGATTATTAAAAAAGGAGGTTGATTATTATGTCATATAAAATTACTGATGCATGTGTAAGCTGTGGAGCTTGTGAACCTGAATGTCCAGTTAGCTGTATAAGCCAAGGAGATCCTATATTTGTTATTGATGCTGATACTTGTATCGATTGTGGAGCTTGTGCTGGCGTTTGCCCTACAGGCGCTCCAGTTGAGGCTTAATTAAGAACATATTTCTTATAAATAGAACATATTTCTTAAAATAAAAAAAATACAAACTACTAACTTTTGTTAGTAGTTTGTATTTTTTTATAATAAATGTTTTTATGCGTAAAAAAGTATATATTACGTATAATGCATTTGAATAAGCTTTAGAACTTCTTATTTTATTTTTAATTAAGGTGCGTTAAGAAAAATATATGTTTGAGCGAATGCGAGTTTATGTTTTTTAGCAGATTAATTAAAAATAAAATTAGTAGTTCTTAGCGATATGAACGCATTAATAGTAATATATACTTTTTTCTTTTTTATTCACTTATGTCCTTGAACCCCTCTCCAAGAGTTTCATGTACGTTATATGTTATTATAAAGGCTCTTTTGTCAATTTCTTTTATATAATTTTTTAATCTTATAAACTGTTTTTTACCTAATACAGTAGTTATGATTTCTTTTTCGTCATTGGTATAAGCTCCTTTAGCAGTGTATAAAGTGGCTCCTCTATTTAGCTCTTCAATAATAAATTTTTTTATCTCTTCGCCTTTTGAGCTAACCACCTCAATTTTTTTACAAATATTCATCCCTGCGATAACTGCATCTATAGTAAACCCATTAATAATAACTCCAAGCAAAGCATACATTCCAATTTTAGGTCCAAATGCTATACCTGCCAAGATAGTTACTAAAAAATCAGCTAAAAGTAGTGCCTTACCTATGTCTAAGTGAAAATACTTATTAAGTATTTTAGCTATTATATCAGTTCCTCCTGTAGAAGCATTTTGGTTAAACACCAAACCCATCCCTACTGCTCCAATTACTATTCCAAATATTAGCTCTAAAAATAAATCGTTTGTTATACTACCGCTCATAGGATAAACCTTCTCTAAAGCCCATATCATACCAGATAATCCAAAACTAGAATATATTGTCTTAACTCCAAAACTAGATCCTATGAATATAAATCCTATAATAAATAAAATTACATTTAATACAAGCATAATAACACCAATAGTAAGTCCTGGCATATACCAATTTATTATCATGGCAAGACCACTAACTCCGCCTACTGCTAAATCATTTGGAACTAAGAAAAAATAAAATCCTGCAGCCACTAGTGCTAACCCAAGAGTTATAAAAATATATTCCTTAATAATTTTTTTCATACTTATTCCACCTCATTTATATTTTTTCCATACGCCATAAAAATATATGACATCTAAAATAATTTTAAAATTTTGTAGTCACAAAATATAGTAGACATCCATTATACAATAATATTAGTAGCATTCTCCAAATTGAATAGTCAAATTCCTTTTGAAGATAACTCATATTCCCTCTATAACACCTAGTGTTTATGGCATTTTTTATATCTTCCCACCGTTTCATCGTATTAACAAAAAGGAGACCCGCCATTTTACCAGTATTTTTAATCTTAAGTGATAAACTACTAAATCCATTTCTACTCTTTATTGCATTATATAAGACAACATATTCATCCTCAATAAGCATTATAAAACGTTCCATGCTTTTTGCAATATCAGAAATGTCTCTTAAATATGTGTTTCTAGAGCATAAATATAAAATGTCGTCCATAGGTGTAGTTAAAGCCAAATAACTTAAACATACTCCTGATGACAGGGTTCTAAGCACAAGCACAACGCAATAATACCACCCATAATCAAAGATTAAAGTAATTGTAGATATACTGGCAAAAGCAGCCGCAGCTATCGTGAATTTCCATACTATATGAAACGGATTTTTGCATACTGCATGTAGCATAGCAAATATTAGGATATTAAAAATTAAAGGGTATATTGAATTTGAAAATCCCATAAGTATTATTGGAATTACTGCAAGCAGTATTTTTTCTATTGGATGTATATGTACTATCTTACTGTTTTTTGATAGTATGCTTATCAGTCTGAACATTTTGTTTTCTCCCTATATAATACCCTATAAAACCTGCCCCTATTGCTGCTTGTAGTGCAAATAAAAGACTTTCTATTTCTCCAGAAGGTGGAGTCCAAAAACTTTTAACCCAAGGATGATAGGAAGAATCCATGTCTCCTATTACCGACTGAATTTGGCCATCCGCTCCCCCAAATTTTCCATTTTTCCCTATAATAAGTGACGCAATAATAATAAACATACAAAGGAAAAGTGTTATTAATGTTTTCTTTTTCATTTTATCCCTCCTCCTTGCTCACTTGGCAAATAATAATTCACTTGCTCTCTCCCATTAAAAAAGCTATTTCTTCTTTAGAATATTTTTCAATAAACTCAAATATGAGTACTGTAATAATTCCTTCAATTATTGCCAAGGGAATTTGAGTTATAGAAAATATCGAAAAGAACTTTAGAAAAGCCGCAACAAACCCGCTCTTCCCTGGGAATGCAAGCCCCAGCTGGACCGAGGTAATAAAGTAAGTTGTCAGATCACCGAGTGTTGCCGCTAGAAATACTGCAACTTTTTTGTTTTTGTTTTTAATTAAAGTGTATATTAAATATGCAACTATTGGTCCGCCAATTGCCATAGAAAATGTATTTGCACCTAGTGTGGTTATTCCTCCATGTGCTAAAAATATCGCTTGAAATAAGAGCACTAAAAGTCCAATGACCCCAGTAATGAAAGGTCCAAAAATTATAGCAGAAAGCCCTGTACCCGTTGGATGAGAGCAACTTCCTGTAATTGATGGAATTTTCATAGCTGATAAAATAAATGCAAATGCCGCTACAAGGCCTAACAGCATTTTGATATCCTTATTTTTTACTGATTTTATTCTAATTTGCTTAAGACCTATAACTATAAACGGAGCACTTAGTAAAAAGTAAAAGGCACACCATTTCGGCGGTAAAAACCCTTCTGATATATGCATAGCTAATACATTAATATTAAGTGCAAATACTAATGATAGCACGTAAAAAATTCGAACTATAATTTTTGATTTCATACTTATTCCCCCTTGTCCTTCTGCATAGTATCTATCTAATATTTCTTGATTATTTAAAGCTCCATATTTAATAATTAGCCATAGATTGCACCCATACTGGACGCACCCAAAAAAATCTCTCAGCCTATCAGCTAAGAGATTAAAATTTCCATACAAAGCAATTCATAATATTATCATTTGAATAAAATAATACTGCAAACTCCTCAACTATTACAAAGAAATTTAACACTCACCCATCTTTCGTAGGCA